>NZ_RZSB01000010.1:0-38380 GCF_004023285.1 Mesorhizobium sp. M2A.F.Ca.ET.067.02.1.1 | reverse complement strand
GGTCCTGTTCCTCAATCTCGGCATCTCGTCGCCATGGATCGTCGTTCCGGCAGCGCTGTTGGTCGGGGCGACTGTTGGCGCCGCGAATGGCGCGCTTGCCACCATCGTGCGCATCCAGCCGATCGTGGCGACGAGATGCGGAGATTGAGGAACAGGACCTGGATGACCAGGGCGTTGACGAAGCCCATCAGCGGGCCGGCGGAGATGTCGATGCCGCCGCGTCCCGCCAGGATGACCGGCGCCGAGGCGACGGCCGCGCCGATCAGGGGAGCGGCCAGCCCGAGCAGCGTGCCCCAGGACGAAGGCTGAAAACGCGCCGGATTGAGCGCGACGTTGAGCACCAGCAGGACGACGAGCATCACGACAGCAAAGCCGACGCCGCGCAGCTTGCGAAGGGTCGGGCTCATGCGGCGCGTCCGAACATGGCGGCGATCACCGTATCGGTGGTCATCTCGGCGCCGGAGAACTCGGCCGATACGCGCTGCTCGCGGAACACCAGCACGCGGTGGCAGAGAAGCAGTATCTCCTCGATCTCGCTGGACAGGATCACCAAGGCCATGCCCTCGGCGGCAAGGCCGCGGAAGACGTCATAGAGCACGTGCCGGGTCGCCACGTCGACGCCGCGCGTCGGGTCGTTGAGCAGAAGGAAGTTTGGCTCCAGCGCAAGGGCGCGGGCGAGCAGCACCTTCTGCTGGTTGCCGCCGGACAGCGTGGTTATGGCCGCGTCGGGACGCGGCGCGACTATGCTGAGCCTTTGCCTATAGGTATCGTAGCGACGACGTCGGGCGGCGAAGCTCAAGAGGCCGAAGCGGCGGTCGTTCGACACGGTGGAAATGGCGAAATTGTCGAGCACCGATTGAGTCGGGAAAATGCCGGTCGAGCGGCGATCGCGCGGCAGATAGGCGATGCCGCCGGCGACGGCTTTGCGAAAGCTGGTGATCGATCCGGCCTTACCGTCGACAGCGATGTCGCCCGCGACCGGACGCTCGAGCCCGGCCAGCGCGCGCAGGAAGCGTTCCTGACCATGGCCGTCGAGCCCGGCAAGACCGACGATCTCGCCCGGCGCGATGGTCTGGCTGATCGGATCGACACCCGGCGCGATGACCAGCCCCCGCACATGAAGCGCCTTTGTCTCAGCCATGCGCCAGCTCCGCTGCCGTTTGCGGCGCCATCGCCGCCAGGAGCTCGGCCGGGGTCGAGGTGCCGCGCTCCTCGGTCTTCACCACGCGGCCGGCGCGCAGGATGGATATGCGGTCGGACAAAGCCATCACTTCGTCCATGCGGTGCGTGATGAACAGGATCAGCGTGCCCGCCCCGGCCATGGCGCGCATCAGCGCGAAGACCGACTCGCGGTCGGCGAAGTCGAGCGCCGCCGTCACCTCATCGAGGATCAGGACACGCGGGTTGCGGATGACGGCGCGGGCGAGCACGACAAGCTGCCTTGCGGCAAGCGGCAGCTCGCCGCACGGCCGGTCGAGATCGATCGGCGTCACCGCGAAGCGGCCGAGCGCGGCCTGCGCCCTGGCGCGCCGCTCGCCGCGCGGCACGCCTCGTCGCCACAGGCCGTCGAGGCCGAGAAGGATGTTGTCGGTCACCGAACGTTCAGGCGCGACCAGCACCTCCTGGAACACGGTGGCAAAGCCCGCGGCCTGAAAGGCGGCGGGCTGCGCTCCGGAAAACGCTTTGCCATCGAGCAGGATCGCGCCGCCATCCGGCTGCACGATGCCGGACAACAGCTTCACCAGCGTGCTCTTGCCCGAGCCGTTCTCGCCCAGGATGGTATGGATCGTGCCGGGACGGAAGGCGATCGACGCCTCCGCCAGCGCGACGGTTTCGCCATAGCGCTTTGAAACGCCTTGGACCTCGAGCATTTTTCTTCCCGGAAAGGAGAAGCCGACTCCTCAGCAGGAGCCGGCTTCGCGTGACATCACTTGGCGCAGGCGTCCGGCACCTTGGAATAATCCCAGCCCTTGGTCGCCGCGGGATTGGTGAAATAGGCGTCGAGCACGTCCTCGGGCATCGGGTCGGTCGGCGGCACAGGGAAGACCGATACGGCATCCGGCGTCATGCAGTCCTTGTACCATTTGTCGAGCTCGGCGGCATGAACCGGCGGGATCGGGATCAGCAGCGTGTTGAGCTTCGGCTTCTGGCCGTCGAGCATGCGCTCGCCGACACGGAACAGCGTCTGCGCCGTCCAGCCGGGCAGTACCGCATGGCCCTCGAAGCGGTACTTGTCGGGATTGGCTTTCCAGTAGCCGAGCGCGTCGCCAGTGATCGAGCCGGTGATCAGCGGCGCCGGCCGTCCGGCTTCGGCGAAGGCTTCGGCGACGACGCGGCTTTCGCTGCCGGTCGTCCACACAGCGTCGATCGGCGCCGGATTGGTGGCGATCGCCTGCAGCACCACTGTCTTGGTGACGTTGGCCGTCCAATTGCCGTTGACGGTGCGCGCGACCTTGAGCCCCTTGTTCTCGGACAGCGCCTTGTCGGCGCCCTGCTTTTCCTGGACGACGATCGGATGTCCGCCGATGCCTTCCACCACCAGCACGCTTGAGTCGGGCTTCACCTTGCCGATCGCCGTCATCATGTCATAGCCCCAGCGGGCATAGTTGGAATCGACATTGATGGCGTTGGGGCTGGTGATGGAACCCGCAGCGGTGATGAAGGGAATGCCCGCCTTGGCTGCAGCATCGACAGCGTCGTCGAGCGCTGTCGCCGAGCCCGGGATCTAAGTGATGATCGAGCATTTCTTGTCGATGAAGGCGCGGATCTGGTTGATCTGCTGGCTCGCGTCGTTGTTCGAATCCGACACCTCGAAGCTCGACACCGTGCCGCCGGCGATGAGGCCATCGACCAGCCGCTTCAGCTCCTTGGTGACCGAGACGCGCCACGGATTGCCCTGGTAGCTCTCCGAATGGCACCACTTCCAGGGCTTCGCCGGCGGCGTGAAATTATCCCAGGCCGAGGGCAGCACTTTCTGCGGCGCGCCGTCATATTGCGCCTTGAGGTCGGCGGGCAGGCCGTCGATCACCGACTTCACGTCGGCGGCATGGGCGGCGAACGGGATCGAGACTAAGGCGGTTGCGGCGAGCAGGCCGCGTATCAGGCTGGTCATTTTTTCCTCCCTTGGTGCAGTGAAACTAGCCGGCGGCGGCCGGCGCGAAACTCTCCCGGAACAGGCGATTGATGTCGGCGACGACGCGGCCCGCGTCCTGTCTGCCGGCAAGGCCTTCGTTGATGCGGTCGGAGGCCTGCTGCTGGAACGGCATGTAGCCGTCATGGCGGGGGCGGACCCAGGCGCCTTCGAGCGTCGCGCGCGTGGCGCGATAGAAATTACCAGTCGCGGCGTTGACGGCGTCATCCTCCCAGGCGGCGGCATGGCCGGGCTGGCCACCGGCGGCGGCGTAAGGGCCGCGCTGCACATCGCCGCTGGCGATCCAGTAAGCGAAGTCGATCGCCGCCTCGCGCGCGGCGGAAAAGGCGGAGACGGCAATGCCGGTGCCGCCAAGCGCGGAGCCGACCGGGTCGTTGCCGCCGACGACCGGCATGTCGGCAAAGCCGAGGCGATGCGGCCGAAAACCCGCCGCCGCATAGGAAACATAGCCATAGATCAGCGGCGCGCAGGCGATGCGCGAGCCCGGCTCGGCCATTTTCTCGAATACGGTGATCGGGTCCATCGTCAGGCATGCGGGATCGACGAGCGCCGCGATCGCGCTCAGCATCTCGAAGGCGGTTTCGCCGGTTTCGCCATCGATGAGGTCAACCGAGCCGTCGACCGTGCAGGGCCGGCCGAGTTCGGCGGCCAAAGTGTAGAAGCACATCAGCGAGTGCGGCGGCCTTAGCGGCAAGAGCACGCGGCCCTGCTCGGCAAGCGCCAGCACTTCGGTCCAGATCACCGGCGCGGCTTCGATCAAATCCGGCCGCCAGGCCTGCACCTGGGTGGCGGCGTCGATCGGAAAAGCCCATTGCCGCTGTTGCCAGGTGTAGCTCGGGTAGGATTTGCCGACACTGCCCCTGGCCAGCGCCTCGCGTTCCGCCTCGCGTCCCGGCACATCGAGCGGCGCCAGGCATTTCTCGGCGGTGATCTGACCGACATGCGGATGGTCGATGACGATCAAATCATAGGCGCGGGCGAGCTCTTCGACCGGGAAGGACTCGAAATCCTGCAGCGAGCGCTTCTCCCATTCGATCGAGACGCCGGTCTTTTCCTGCCACAGCGCCGAGCAAGCCATCATCGGGTCGTAGCCGCGCGGATGGCTCCAGGTCATGCCTTTCAGAAAACCACCGCTCACAGGCCGAACTCCGCGCGGATCTTCTCGCTGTGCTCGCCGATGCGCGGAGCGGCCCGATCCACCTTGGCGCGGGCGCCGTCGACGCGCAGCGGCGAACGCGTGGTGAGGATCGAGACATTGTCCTCCCGCGTCACGGTCTGCAGCATGTCGAGCGCCTTGAAGCCGTCGTTTTCCATCAGTTCCGGCCAGGTCAGCACCTTGGCGCACCAGATGTCGGCGGGCTCGAGAATGGCCAGCCACTGGTCGGTGGTTTTTTCGGCGATGCGCCTGGCGATGATGGCCTTGATCTCGTCGCGGGCGGTGAACCAGGTCGCGGGCTTGTCGCGGAACGGGTCGAGCTCGGGCAATTCGAGCAGATCGGCAATCTTCGGGATCGGCGTCATGGCGATCGCCAGGTAACCGTCCTTGGCCGGATAGATGCCGTAAGGCGCCGAGAGATAGGCATGGGCGCTGCGAAAGGACGAGCGCTTCGGCAGGCGGCGGCCGTCGTTGAGATGCGTGGTCAGCACCTCGAACTGGAAATCGACCAGCGCCTCGAGCAGGCTGGTCTCGACATGGCCGCCCTCGCCCGTGATGCCGCGCCGCACCAGTTTGGCGAGGATGCCTTGCGCGCAGGCCGCGCCCGCCAGCATGTCGGCGATCGCCAGCCCGAACGGCACCGGCCCCTGCTCCTCGTCGCCGTTCAGCCACATCACGCCGGAGCGCGCCTGGGCGAGCAGATCCTGCCCCGGGCGCTTCACCCAGGGGCCGTCCTCGCCATAGCCGCTGATCGAGGCGTAGACGAGCCGCGGGTTGATGGTGCTGACATGCTCGTAATCGAGGCCGAGCCGCTCGATGACGCCCGGCCGGAAGTTCTGGATCAGCACGTCGGCCTTGGCGATCAGGCCGCGCAGCGCGGCGAGATCGGCCTCGTTCTTGAGGTCGACGGCCAGGCTCTCCTTGCCGCGGTTGATGGCATGGAAGATGGTGGAATCGCCGCCGATCTCGGTGTCGCTGAGATAGAGCCGGCGCGACAGATCCCCGCCATCCGGCCGCTCGATCTTGATGACGCGCGCGCCGAGGTCGAGCAGGCGCAGCGAACAGTAAGGCCCCGACAGGAACTGGCTCATGTCGACGACCACGAGGCCGGTCAGCGGAAGTTCAGCGTCAGCGGCCACGGTTCACTTCTCGGTCTTGCCGACGAAATCGGCCGGGTTCTTGTATTTCACCGTCTGCAGATGCTCGCAGTAGAGCACGAGCTCTCCTTCACCCTTGAAGACTTCATAGCGGGCGCGGATCAGGCCCATGTCGTGATAGCGCGGCTTTTTGTCGAGGTTGGTGCGGATCGAATAAATGGTGTCGCCGATGAAGACCGGCTTGATGAAGCGGAGCTTGTCATAGCCATAGGAAAAGGCGTTGACGCAGTTGGTGGCGACCAGCCCAAGCCCGGCCGAAAAGACGAAGGCGCCGGCCACCAAGCGCTTGCCGAAAATGCCTTCCCGCTCGGCGAACATCTGGTCCTGGACGTAAGGGTGGATATCCAGCACCAGCGCATTGAACATATGGCTTTCACCCTCGGCGATGGTGCGACGGAGCGAGCGGATTTTGCGGCCGGGCTGCCAGTCCTCGTAGAACCAGTTTTCCGAATTCCAGACGGGGATGTCGGCATGCGCCTCAGGCATGTCGGCCGGATGCGTCGAGGCGACGCCGACGGTCGGCGAGAACGCGCTCATGCCGTGCTCCGGGAGCTTTCGGCGCGGCCCGCAAGGCGGTTCCGGGCACGATGCCGGATGGCGAGATGCATAGTCGCTTTCCTCCCGTCAATTTTCTTTTGTGAATAATATTTTCACATATGGGATTGCCTTGCAAGCGACGATCGGCGAAATTTTTGCAAAGCCGGCACAGGCGGAGGAGCCGCCGGTATTGTTGTTTCGCAGGTTCTCTTCGCAAAACCGTAAGACACTTTTGCGGAACCGGCTTAGGGAGGAAGATCGATGCAAAGCGCCTGTCTTGTCTTTGTCGGCAGCCTCAACCGCGAGGCGCCCTATTTCCAGGGCGCACGCGGCGTCGGCCTCGGCGTCTACGCCTTCGACGAGGCAACGCTTGCCATTCAAAAACTTGCCGAGACCAATGAGGTCGACAATCCGACCTTCCTGTCGGTTACGCCGGACGGGACGCTGATCTATGCCAATTCGGAAGTCTTCGCCTGGCGCGAGGGAACGGTCACGGCCTATCGCTTCGACCGCGCCACCAACTCTCTCGCCTATATCAACAAGCAGCCATCGCTCGGCAGCATCACCGCCCACAACACAATCACCCGCGACGGCAGCAAGCTTCTGGTCGCGAATTATGGCATGGGCAGCGGCGGCCCCGACAAGGCGGTTGCGGTGTTCGGCTTTGCGGCCGATGGCGGCCTGACGGCGCCGCTGGCGAGCGTCGCGCATTCCGGCACCGGCCCCAATGCAGAGCGGCAGGAGCGCTCGCATGCGCACAGCGTCACCGAGACCATCCAGGGCGGCGTCGCCATCGTCGCCGATCTCGGCATCGACCAGCTGATCTCCTACCGGATCGAGCCGGACGGCGCGCTGGTGAAGCTCGCGTCGTCGGCGCTCGCGCCCGGCGCCGGGCCGCGCCATGTCGCGCTGCATCCGAACGGCCGCTTCGGCTTCGTCATGAACGAGCTGGACTCGACGGTCGTGTCGTTGGCGCTTGAGCCGTCTTCAGGCAGGCTTGAACTGATCGACACCAAGCCGGCGGTACCCGCAGAGGCTCGCGCGCACAATCACTGCGCCGACATCCAGATCTCGCCCGACGGGCGCTTCCTCTACGGCTCCAACCGCGGCCATGACAGCGTCGCGATCTCCGCCGTCGATCAGCAGACGGGAAAACTCCAAACGGTGGACTTCACGCCATGCGGCGGCCCGACGCCGCGTAACCTGGCGCTGACGCCATCCGGCAGGCATCTCTTCTCAGCCAACCAGAACGCCGACCGCATCTCGATCTTCGCACGCGACGAGCAAAGCGGCCGGCTGACCGACACCGGGCAGGCCATCGAGATCGGAACGCCGATGTGCGTGCGGATCACGCGCGACCTGGCTCAATTCTAGAGCGCTTCACCGTTTCACGGAAACGGCGAACAGCTCTATCTCCTTGTTTTTACGCAATTCCGGACGGAAAACCGCTCACACTTTTCCTGGAATTGCTCTAACGGCTGGCGTTGCCTACTGGCTGACCCGGGCGAACGTGCCGGCATAGATCTGGCCGGCAAGCGCGTAGGTGACGTTGAGCGTTCCGGGCGACGGCATCGTGGCGGTGATGTCCGCGCCGTTCGGCAGGCGCCCGAGCTTTAACGTGTTGCCGGAAATCCTGCCGGATCCGTCGGCGACGCCCGGCTTGTTGTCGGCCAGGTCGCCCCATGCGTAGCTGACCGTCACCTGCCCGCCCGAGGACACGGTCAGCACCGCCAGCTTGCCGTCATACATGCCGTTGAGCTGCCCTGCCCAGATGCCGGAGAAGGCGGCGTATCTCGCCGGAACGCCCTTGCCGGGCGGAACGACCGCGACCGTCTGATCGAGCACCGCCGAATTCGGCAAGGCCGGAGCGGGTGCAGCGGCTGGAGCGGGTTGCGGGTCAGCAACAGGATGGGAGCCAGGAACAGGCTGTGTGTCTGGAGTCGACTGGCAAGCGACAAGCGCGGCCACAACGCCCAGCATCGGCAAGAGACTGCTTGATCGCGCAAGCAGTCCGGATCGAACCCGTCCCTGTGCCAGTTTCCCACCCAAAACCGGAATTCTCATAAGCATCCCTCTGACAGGAAGCCACTTAGCCTAGTTGCCGTCGCCGGCATAGGGGTTTCCTCGGGCACTTTCCTTTGTACCCGGGCCAAACAATCGGGCGAGCAGGTCATCCCAGGGACGCCGTGGCCCAACGGGAATTCATCGCAGGAATGTCAAAGCCAGTTCAAATTTCAGGGCCATCCATCTATTGAGACGGCGCGCCGCCGGGGAGCAGCAGAAAGCCCTGTTCGCCAGTCGAATACCACAATCCCAGATACAGCAACGCCAACAATATCGCGACGATCACCGCAATCCGGACCAGAACGCGCATGACGTTGTTACCTGCTGCGCCGACACCTTCCGATTCAATATACCGAAAATGCGGCCGGCAAAATCGTCGAGACCTGCGGTTCCGCCTCAACGGCTCTTATGCCGACCTGCCAACTCTTTCGCCGGATACGGCCTGCGTCGCTTCCGTCCGGGCAGCTTTTCAAGGGGCGATAGCTCCACTTGCGAGCATTCATCGAGCGCCGTCGGGGGGGCGTGATGCTGGAACTCCCGCCGACGCCCCACGTTCCCAAGAAACCAGCCGCGATTGCGCTCCACCGATCCGAGCAAAGATCGTTTGTCGATTTTCTTCGAGAAGAACGCGATAGAGCAGGGAGTTCCAGCATGGCTTTCACGCTTGAGAGCCCAGCCTTTGAAACCGGGCAGACCATTCCCGAGCCCTTTGTCCGCAACGGAGGCAACTTGTCTCCTCCCCTGCAATGGAAGAACGCGCCGACCGGGACCAGAAGCTTCCTGCTTGTCGTCGAGGATCCCGACGCGCCGCGCGGCATGTTTCGCCATTGGGCAGTCTATGACATCGCCGCCGGGCGGGATCGCCTGCCCGAAGGCACTGCCGGGCCGGAGAGTTTCCGCCAAGGCGTGAACGACTTCGGCAACGCCCATTATGACGGTCCCCAGCCGCCAAAAGGGCATGGCGTCCATCACTATCACTTCCGCCTTTCGGCACTCGACGTGGAGACGCTGGAATCCAGCGGAGAAACGGCAATCGCCGACCTTCTGGCCCATGCGGGACCGCACATGATCGCCACCGCCGAGCTTGTCGGCACCTATGAAAGCCGCTGACGCGCGATCCGAAGTGGCCTGTTGGCGTTCGATCGTGCCCCGTTCGAACAAGGAGAAAAACGATGCCGGACAAGAAAACCATCGAAAAGGCGCGCAAGGACAAGCGCGAAGGCAAATCGGCAAGCACGCAGGCCGGTGAATTCGTTCACGCGGAAATCGATAAAGTCCGCCAAGGCAAGCACGGCGCCCGCTCAACCAAGCAGGCGATCGCCATCGGCCTTTCGGAAGCGCGCCGCGCGGGCGTCGACCTGCCGCCGCTCAAAAAAGGCGACGTGAAGGAGACCACGCGCAAGAGCGCCAAATATGCCTACGAGGCAGGCCAGGGCGAACGCAAGCCGAAGCGCCAGCCGAAGCTCTCGAAGGCGGTGTCGAAGGTGCTCGAGGGCGAGCCGAAAAGCGCCGCCTCCCACAAGGCCCTGTCGCGGCAGGCCAAGAGCGCCGCATCCGGCCGCACGGCCGCAGAGCGGTCGGCGGCGGCCAGGAAAGCCGCGCAGACCAAAGGCGCCGCCGGACGGTCAGCGGCTGCGCGCAAGGCAGCCAGAACCCGCGGCGTGCGCGGTTAGTCTCGCCACATTGCGTCCAGGCCACCCCTACGAGCTCGGGCGCGCCGCGGCCAAGCGCGTGCAGCGGTGACGATTTCTGCCGCTAAGAATCTGCGCAGGAAGGACTGTTTGGTGGAGCCAATCGGAATCGAACCGACGACCTCTTGAATGCCATTCAAGCGCTCTCCCAACTGAGCTATGGCCCCACTCCGGCAGTCAGCCGGCGCCGTTTCCGGCGAAGAGATCCGGCGCGGTTGGGAACCGCGCCGTCGTTTAATGCTGGCGGCTTCTAGCGCCGCCTTCGGTCAAGATCAAGCCTTCAAAGACCGCTTTTTCGTCACAGGCGAAAATCGCCGGCAAACAATCGCGCCGAGGTCTAAAATCAGACCTCGTCCTCGTCATCGCCGACGCCGATCATGTCGGAGACGTCATCGTCCTCTTCTTCTTCGTCGGCAAGGAAGGTATCGTCCTCATCATCGCCGAGATCGACGTCGTCATCCTCGTCGTCGCCGAGATCGGGAAGATCGTCGCCGCCGCCCTTGGCTTCCTCGTCGGCGTCCTCGAGCGAGACAACTTCGGCGCCTTCTTCCTCGTCGCCGTCCACTTCCTTGTCGGCGACTTCCTCATCTTCCTCGAGGGCGGAAATCTTGCCTTCGTCGAAATAAGAGCGCGGATAGCTCTTGCCCGTATAGGGCGAGACAATCGGATCTTTGTTCAGGTCGTAGAATTTCCGACCCGTTTCGGGGTCGACACGCTTGGTGCCAAGTTCAGCTTTTGCCACGTCAGGCCTCGTCAAAAAAAGAATGGTCCCCTTAACCGCAGTTTTCCGCGCTGTCAAAGCCAAAAGACATGTGCTCGAAACCCGCTTTTCAAAGGCTTGCGCCAAGGGGATGACCATTGCCGCGCGCCGTGATACGAGACCGCCGCATCATGACGAACCGGGCCGGCCAGCCGGCCTTCCATTTGGAAGACAAAATGTCTCATTCCGCCGCCGCTAAACAAGCCACGGCCCGCAAATCCCCTGCCCTTGCCGGCACCGCGCGCGTGCCGGGCGACAAGTCGATCTCGCACCGCTCCTTCATGTTCGGCGGCCTTGCCTCGGGCGAGACGCGCATCACAGGCCTGCTCGAGGGCGAGGACGTGATGCGCACCGGAGCTGCCATGAAGGCGATGGGCGCACACATCGAGAAGAACGGCGCCGAGTGGGTGATCCGCGGCACCGGCAACGGCGCGCTGCTGCAGCCGGAAGGGCCGCTCGATTTCGGCAATGCCGGCACCGGTTCGCGCCTCACCATGGGTCTCGTCGGCACCTATGACATGGAGACCACCTTCATCGGCGACGCCTCGCTGTCGGGCCGGCCGATGGGCCGCGTGCTGGACCCGCTGCGCCAGATGGGCGTGCAGGTGCTGAAGGCGGCGCCCGGCGACCGCATGCCGATCACGCTGCGCGGCCCGAAGCATGCTGCGCCGATCACCTATCGCGTGCCGATGGCGTCGGCCCAGGTGAAGTCGGCGGTGCTGCTTGCCGGCTTGAACACGCCCGGCATCACCACGGTGATCGAGCCGGTGATGACGCGCGACCACACCGAAAAGATGCTGAAAGGCTTTGGCGCGAACCTGACCGTGGAGACCGACGAGCGCGGCGTGCGCCACATCTTCATCGAAGGCCAGGGCAAGCTCACCGGACAGACGATCGCCGTGCCCGGCGACCCGTCCTCGGCCGGCTTCCCGCTGGTGGCGGCGCTGATCGTGCCGGGCTCGGACATCGTGATCGAAAACGTGCTGATGAACCCGACCCGCACCGGCCTGCTTCTCACATTGCAGGAAATGGGCGGCCGGATCGATATCCTCAATCCGCGCAATGCCGGCGGCGAGGACGTGGCGGATTTGCGCGTGCGCTATTCCGAGTTGAAGGGCGTTACCGTACCGCCGGAACGCGCACCGTCGATGATCGACGAATATCCGGTGCTGGCGGTCGCGGCCAGCTTCGCCGAGGGCGAGACGCTGATGCAGGGCCTGGAGGAATTGCGCGTCAAGGAATCCGACCGGCTGTCGGCGGTCGCCAACGGGCTGAAGCTCAACGGTGTCGACTGCACCGAGGGCGAGGCATCGCTCGCCGTGCGCGGCAGACCGGGCGGCAAGGGGCTGGGCGCTCACCCCAATGGACCGGACACGGCGGTGAAGACGCATCTCGACCATCGCATCGCGATGAGCTTCCTGATCATGGGGCTGGCCACCGAGAAGCCGGTGACCATCGACGACGCGAACATGATCGCGACGAGCTTTCCGGAATTCATGGGACTGATGAAGGGATTGGGCGCGGAGATCGAGTGACGGCGATGGCAATCGCAAACTTTCGAGATTGGCACCCAACATCCGTCCCGTCGTCATCCTGGGGCGGAGCGAGGAGCGAAGCGACGCGGCGCAGACCCCAGGATCCATGCCGTGACGCCAACGCGCTGCAGCGGTGCAGAATTCTGGTCCGTGGCATTCTTCGGCTGATGTCACGGCATGGATCCCAGGGTCTCCGCTTCGCTTCGCCCTGGGATGACGAAGGCGTGAGGGTTTGTCGCCACGCCAACGAAGCGATGGTCCGCCCATGACCCACACCTTCACCATTGCCATTGACGGCCCCGCCGGCGCGGGCAAGGGCACGCTCGCCCGCCGGCTCGCCGACCACTATCGCCTCAACCTGCTCGACACCGGCCTCACCTATCGCGCTGTGGCGCATAAGCTGCTCGAGCTCGGCCTGCCGCTCGACAACGTCTCGGCGGCGGAAACGGCGGCGCGGCAGGTGGACCTTTCGAACCTCGACCGTACCGTGCTGTCGGCGCATGCGGTGGGCGAAGCGGCCTCCAAGGTCGCGGTCATTCCCACGGTGCGGCGCATCCTGGTCGAGAAGCAGCGAGCCTTCGCCAAGGCGCCGCCGGGCGCGGTGCTCGACGGCCGCGACATCGGCACGGTGGTGTGCCCGGATGCCGACATCAAGCTCTATGTCACGGCAAGCGCCGAGGTGCGGGCGAAGCGCCGGCTGGCCGAGATCGAGAGCATGGGCGGCAGCGCCGACTTCGCCACCATCCTCGCCGACATCGAGCGCCGCGACGAGCGCGACATGGGCAGAGCCTCCTCGCCGCTGAAGCCGGCGGCGGACGCGCACTTGCTTGATACCAGCGAAATGGCTATAGAAGCCGCGTTTCTGGCGGCAATGGCGATCGTTGACGATGTCCTTGCCAAGAGAAACAAGGCCTGATCGGGCTTTTTCGGTTGCCTTGAGCGGCGAAAATACCCATATCGGGCACGAACCAGCCTGCCAGCATTCTTCATGCGCCGGACTTGCCGCTTAGATAGCGGCCAAGGGCTCTTCAGCCCGGAACGCCGGCAGGCTCACGCAACGCTAACCCACGGCGCCCGCTCCGCGACAAAAGCGGAGCATTCCAGGAGAAACAATGTCAGCTGCTAATCCGTCTCGCGACGATTTCGCGAGCATGCTCGAAGAATCATTCACCGCCGGCCATTCCGGCGAGGGCCAGGTTGTCCGGGGCACGATCACCGCGATCGAAAAGGACATGGCCATCATCGATGTCGGCCTCAAGGTCGAAGGCCGCGTGCCGCTTAAGGAATTCGGCGCCAAGGGCAAGGACTCCTCCCTCAAGGTCGGCGACACCGTCGAGGTCTATGTCGAGCGCATCGAGAACGCGCTTGGCGAAGCCATGCTGTCGCGCGATAAGGCTCGCCGCGAGGAGAGCTGGGTGCGTCTCGAGGAGAAGTTCACCAAGGGTGAGCGCGTCGAAGGCGTCATCTTCAACCAGGTCAAGGGCGGCTTCACCGTCGACCTCGACGGCGCCGTGGCGTTCCTGCCGCGCAGCCAGGTCGATATCCGTCCGATCCGCGACGTCACCCCGCTGATGCACAACCCGCAGCCCTTCGAGATCCTCAAGATGGATCGCCGCCGCGGCAACATCGTGGTGTCGCGCCGCACCGTGCTCGAGGAGAGCCGCGCCGAACAGCGTTCGGAAATCGTGCAGAACCTCGAGGAAGGCCAGGTGGTCGAGGGTGTGGTCAAGAACATCACCGACTACGGTGCGTTCGTCGACCTCGGCGGCATCGACGGCCTGCTGCATGTCACCGACATGGCATGGCGCCGCGTCAACCATCCGACCGAGATCCTCAACATCGGCCAGACGGTCAAGGTGCAGATCATCCGCATCAACCAGGAAACCCACCGCATCTCGCTCGGCATGAAGCAGCTCGAGTCGGATCCGTGGTCGGATATCGGCACCAAGTTCCCGATCGGCAAGAAGATCAAGGGCACCGTCACCAACATCACCGACTACGGCGCGTTCGTCGAGCTGGAGCCGGGCATCGAGGGCCTCATCCACGTTTCGGAAATGTCGTGGACGAAGAAGAACGTGCACCCCGGCAAGATCCTGTCGACGACCCAGGAAGTCGACGTGGTCGTGCTCGAGGTCGATCCGGCCAAGCGCCGCATCTCGCTCGGTCTCAAGCAGACGCTTGAGAACCCGTGGGAAGCCTTCGCGCGCAACCATCCGGTCGGCAGCCAGGTCGAGGGCGAGGTCAAGAACAAGACCGAGTTCGGCCTGTTCATCGGCCTGGAAGGCGACGTGGACGGCATGGTGCACCTGTCCGACCTCGACTGGACCCGTCCGGGCGAGCAGGTCATCGAAGAGTACAATCGCGGCGACATGGTCAAGGCGCAGGTGCTCGACGTCGACATCGAGAAGGAACGCATCTCGCTCGGCATCAAGCAGCTGGCCCGCGACACGGTCGGCGAAGCGGCCAATAGCGGCGAGCTGCGCAAGAACGCCGTCGTCACCTGCGAGGTCATCGGCGTGAAGGATGGCGGTCTGGACGTGCGGCTGGTCGACAGCGGCATCGAGACCTTCATCAAGCGCTCCGACCTTTCGCGCGACCGCGACGAGCAGCGCCCCGAGCGCTTCACCGTCGGCCAGAAGGTCGACGCCCGCGTCATCGCCTTCGACAAGAAGACCCGCAAGCTGCAGGTCTCGATCAAGGCGCTGGAAATCGCCGAGGAAAAGGAAGCGGTCGCCCAGTACGGCTCGACCGACTCCGGCGCCTCGCTTGGCGACATCCTGGGCGCGGCGCTGAAGAAGCAGGGTAACTAAGCCCTTTCGCTTCGCGAATAACAAAACCCCGCCGGAGCGATCCGGCGGGGTTTTCTTTTGTCGGGATATCAGAGCAATTCCAGGAAAAGTGTCAGCGGTTTTCCGTCCGGAATTGCGTAAAAAAAGAGATAGAGCTCAGGCCCTGCCGTAGAGCGGGACCAGCGTGCCGCTCATGGCCTGGTTTGCGGGCGAGGCCAGGTAAGCGATCGCTTCCGCAGCTGCTTCAAGGCTGACCCATTTGGCGAAATCGGCGTCCGGCATGGCTTCGCGGTTGGCCTGCGTGTCGAGCGTCGAGGGGGCCACGGCGTTGACCAGTATGCCCTTGTGCTTCAACTCCTCGGCGATCGCCACCGTCATTGCCGCGACCGCGGCCTTGCTCGCCGTATAAGCGACCATGCCCGAACCTTTGCGCGGTTCCAGGCCGGCGCGCGCGGTAACGTTGACGATGCGGCCGGCCGTGTCGGACGCCAGCAGCGAGCGCACCGCGGCGCGGCTGCACAGGAAGGTCGTGCGGGCGTTGGTGTCCATCATTTCGGCGAAGGAGGCCGACTCGATCTTTTCGACCGGCGCCATGGTGAAGCCGCCGGCAAGATGGATCGAGGCCCAGAGCTCGGGCACCTGATGGTAGAAGGCCTCGACCTTGGCCGAATCCGACAGGTCGACATTGTGCGCCAGATGCACGCTGGCGTGGGCTGCGTAGGGAAAATGCGGCGGGGCCGCCGCGTGGGCATTGGGCACGTGGCAGATCGCGCCTTGCTCCAGCAATCTGCCGACAACCGCGCCGCCGAGCGCCCCAGTGCCGCCCGTGATCACGACATGCCTGCCGTTAAGCGTTTCCGTCATACTTTGAGCGCTCCTGTCATTTTTTTATGATTATATCTCGGGTTATGCCGCCCCAGGCTGGAACGTCGCGCCTTTCGCGCTGTCACTCAATTGAAATATCGACATGGCTGGCGCAGCGTCTTTGCATGTGTGGGGGTCGTGGCCGGTGACGATAATTGCCGACCCGCCGGCACCGGCCGGGCGACGGCCGCACCAGCCTTTCAGTCGACGGTGATTTCGATGACGCGCGGCTTGCCGGCCGCCCGTGCCCGCTTCAGCGCCTCGGCCAGATCAGCAGTTCCGGTCAACCGCTCGGCCGCGATGCCATAGGCCTCGGCGAGCTTGCAGAAATCCGGCGGCGCCGGCGAGACGCCGACCGGCTCGACGCCGACGTCGAGCATCGAGGTCTCGATCTCGCGATAGCCGCGATTGTTCCAGACGACGAAGATCACCGGCGTGTCGGCGTCGAGCGCGGCGCCGATCTCCGGCAAGGTGAACTGGAAGCCGCCATCGCCCGTGAGGCACACCACGGGCGCTTGCGGAACGGCAAGCGCCGCGCCGATCGCCGCCGGCGGACCGTAGCCCAGCGCGCCGAAGCCGGTCGCGGCGTTGAACCAGCCGCCGGGACGATCATGGTCATAGTAGAGGTTGGCGGCATAGATCGGCTGGGTTGAATCGCCGACGATGATGGCGCCCGGCAGCGCGTCGCGGATCGTCTCCACCGCGCGCACCTGCGCCAGGTATTCGGGCTTCAGTTCGGCCCGCGCGGCCTGGCGCGTCGCGGCGGCGCGAGCCTGGCCATCCCCAGCCGCAACATGACCGGGCCCGACCGCCGTAAGCAAAGCCTCGATGCCCTCGGCGCAATCGGCCTGGATGCCGACCGTCACCGGCCGGCGCGCGATCTGGTCGGCGCCGATATCAATGCGGATCAGATTGTTCGGCAGCACGAAGCCGCCGTCGCCATAGCCGTCATAGTCGGTCGGGCCGAATTCGGTGCCGGCGGCGATCACCAGATCGGCGTCCGCCACCAGCGCGCGCACGGCCTTGAGGCTGGGGCTCGCCGGCACGCAAAGCGGATGGCCATGCAGCAGGCCGCGCGCATTGGCGGTCTCGACAACCGGAGCGCCGAGCGTCTCGGCGAAGCGCCGCAACGCCGCGTCAGCCTGCTTGGCGCCGCCGCCAGCGAGGATCAGTGGACGGCGTGCCGCCTTGATTAACTTCGCCGCCTCCGCGACCGCCGCCGCGTCCGGCGCCGGGGGCGCGGCGTTGCTCAGCGCCGCCGCGATGCCGTTGGCGGGCTTGACCATGACGTCGGTGGGGATCTCGATATGCACCGGCCCCGGCCGGGCCGACGAGAACAATGCGAAGGCGCGGGCGAGCGCGCCCGGCAATTGCCCGGCCTCGGTGATGCGCTCGGAAGACAGCGCCACCTTTTCCATCATGCCGCGCTGGTCGGGCAACTCATGCAGGTAGCCCAGACCCTTGCCCAGCGTATCGGTGGCGTTGACGCCTGAGATGACCAGCATCGGCACGGAATCGGCGCGCGCCTGGCCCATGGCGGTGATGGTGTTGGTCAGCCCCGGTCCGGTGATGACGAAGGCGACGCCCGGCCGGCCGCCGGCGCGCGCATAGCCGTCGGCCATGAAGCCGGCGCCCTGCTCGTGGCGCGGCGTGACATGACGGATCCTCGAACGCGCCAGGCCGCGATAGAGCTCGACCGTATGCACGCCCGGAATGCCGAAGACGGTGTCGACGCCATGCGCCTCGAGCAAGGTGATCAGCGCTTCACCGATGGTGGTCATTGGTCTTCTCCCGTTACAGCGGGTCACTGTTCCAGCGACCCGCTCTATCTCTTCTTTCTTACGCAATTCCGGACGGAAACCCGCTTCTCACTTTTCCTGGAATTGCTTTTTTTCTACGCAATTCCGGACGGAAAACCGCTTCTCACTTTTCCTGGAATTGCTTTTCCGGCGCGAGGCCGAGCTCGGCCTCTATGGCTTTGATGCCGATCGCCGCCAATTCGCCAGGCGAGAACATCTCGCCGGCCAGGCAGCCTTCGATCCAGAGCCCGTCGATGATGGCGTTGATGGCGATGGCATGGTGGCGCAGTTCGCTTGCGTCCGGCTTGCGCCGCTCGGCGGCGAGCACTTCGGCCACGACCGCTTCCACCTCGTTGCGAAAGCCGAGATAGCCCTCCCGGTGGGCGCGGGCGAGCGTCGGATCGGCGCCGGCACGGCCGATGAAGGTCGCCCAGAGCGAAAACACCCGCTGATCGATGATCGGCGCGTTGAGATTGGCGGTGACGAAGGCGGCAAGTCGCCGGCGGGGCGAGGCGTCTTCCATGAGCAATGCCGCTTTCGCCTGCTCGGTCATGCGGCCCATCAATGCCGCATAGGCTTCCCGCAGCAGATCTTCCTTGCCGGGGAAATAGTGGCGGATCAGCCCGGCGGTGACGCCGGCGCGCAAGGCGATGGTGCGCACGGTGGCGCCCTCAAGGCCATGTTCGGCAACGCTGTCCAGGGTCGCATCGATCAGGTCCTGCCGCCGCCGCTCCTCGCCCTCGCGGCGGAACTTGCGGCGGGACGGCGCATTCATTGGCGCAGGATCGGCCGCGTCAGGCATGTCGGGCCGCCTTCGCAGGCAATGCAGAGCGCATCCGCCTCGAAGATCTCGACCGTGCAGCCGGCGGCATCCATCGCGGCTTTGGTCTTGGGAAAGCCGGCAACGGCAATGACCTTCAACGGGCTGGTCGGCAGCACGTTCAGGCTGAGGCCGTTGGACGCGGCGAACTCCTGCGGATCGCCTTCGACCAGGCGGATGCCGCGCGCCTTCAGCATCTGGTAGAACGGGGCCGGCAGAAGCGGCGAATAGACCAGCGCGAGGTCGTCGGCCAGCGGGCTGATCACCGACATCAGATGCAGGCAGGCCTCTTCGCCCTGCCACAGCGGCAGGTCGAAGCCGTAGACGGAAATGCCGAGCGGCGTCAGCAGGTTGGCAACCTGCTGGATGCCTTCCTGGTTGGTGCGCACGCCGCGCCCTATCGCCAGCGTGCGGGCATCCACCCATACGCAGTCGCCACCTTCGACCTGGCCGGGCGCCTCGACGCGGCCGAGGACCGGAATGCCCAGTCTTCTATAGGTCTCCTCATGCAGCGAAGGCTCTTTGGCACGCAACGGCTTGCCCATGGACAGGATCAGCGCGCCGCGATCGGTCACCAGCGATGGGTCATGCGTGAACACCGAATCCGCGAGACCGTCGGCCTTGTCCTCAATCCACTCGATTTCGGCACCCGAAGCCGCCACCAGTTCGGCAAGGACCGCGTGCTGCATTGCTGCTTTCGCCGGGTCGAAACCCGGGCCATAGTGCCAGGCAGCCCTGTCGGCGCTGCGCATGGCGTTGGCCGCCGAACGCATCAGCACGCGCCGCAACGGCGCCGCCATGGACTGTGATCCGAAAGCGCTCATCGATGCCCTTCTAAGATGAAAAAAAGCGAAAAAATTTCATGAAACGCTATTTATACACTTGCACAACAAGGCCGCAAGTGCCGTAATGAGCGGGATTGACGGGCTCGCGCTGTCGGGTCCATGCTGAGGTCTGGAGTGGGCAGTGCAGCGTATGTTGATTAGCCGGATGGACGTTCGACGACCTGCCTTCGACCATAGAGAGGTTGCCCGGTGAGCGTGGCGGATGCCGCCCCAGTCCAATCCGGCAAGGCGCAAAGCGCCGCCGCCGAAGCCATCCATGTCGGGAACCTGCACAAGAAGTTCGGCCAGCTGCACGTGCTGAAGGGCGTTTCGCTGTCGGCGCGCGACGGCGAGGTGGTCGCCATCATCGGCGGCTCCGGCTCCGGCAAGTCGACGCTGTTGCGCTGCATCAACTGCCTTGAGAATCCCACCAGCGGCATCATCCGGGTCAATGGCGAGGAGATCAAGCTCAAGGCCGACAGCCACGGCCATACCGTTCCGGCCGACCGCAGGCAGATCGAGCGTATCCGCTCCCGGCTCGGCATGGTGTTCCAGAATTTCAACCTGTGGAGCCACATGACGCTGATCGAGAATGTCATCGAGGTTCCGGTGCATGTGCTGGGCGTCAAGCGCGACGAAGCGATCGCCCAGGCCGAGAAGCTGCTCGCCCGCGTTGGGTTGGCGGAGAAGCGCGATGTCTATCCAGCCTTCCTGTCCGGCGGCCAGCAGCAGCGCGCCGCGATCGCGCGCGCCCTGGCGATCAATCCGCGGGTGATGCTGTTCGATGAGCCGACGTCGGCGCTCGATCCGGAGCTGGTCGGCGAGGTGCTGATAGTGATCGGCGATCTGGCGCGCGAGGGGCGCACCATGGTGCTGGTGACGCATGAAATGAAGTTTGCCCGCGAGGTCGCGACGCATGTCGTCTATCTCTACAACGGGCTGGTCGAGGAAGAGGGTCCGCCCGAACAGCTGTTCGGCGCGCCCAAATCCGAAAGGCTCAAACAATTCCTCCGCAATGTCGGCTAGGGCCGGCGTCAAGCGGGGCGAAAACCGGGAACAACAACAAACTGGGAGTCCTGACATGAAGACTGTTCTCAAGACATTCGCGGCAGCGCTGCTTCTCGGCGTCGCGGCGATGGGCGGCGTCGCCAAGGCCGAGCAGGTCAAGATCGGCGTCGCCGCCGAGCCCTACCCGCCTTTCACCTCGCCCGACGCCAGCGGCAAATGGGTCGGCTGGGAGATCGATTTCGTCGACGCGGTCTGCGCCGAAGAGAAGCTCGACTGCGTGATCACGCCGGTTGCCTGGGACGGCATCATTCCGGCGCTGACCACCAAGAAGATCGACGCCATCGTCTCCTCGATGTCGATCACGGCCGAGCGCGAGAAGACGATCGACTTCTCGGACAAGTACTACAACACTCCGACCGCGATCATCGGGCCGAAGGACCAGAAGTTCGGCGCCACGCCGGACGATCTCAAGGGCAAGGTGATCGGCGTCCAGGTCTCGACCGTGCATGCGGTCTACGCCAAGAAGCACTTCACCGGCGCGCAGGAGATCAAGGAATACCAGACGCAGGATGAAGCCAACAACGATCTGGCCGCCGGCCGGATCGACGCGGTGCAGGCCGACTCGATTGCGCTCGGCGAATTCCTGAAATCCGACCAGGGCAAGGCCTGCTGCGACCTGAAGGGCATGGTGGCCCCGGACGACGAGGTGCTGGGACCGGGTGTCGGCGCCGGCATCCGCAAGGAAGACACCGCGCTCAAGGAAAAGTTCAACGCCGGCATCAAGGCGATCCGCGCCAACGGCAAATATGACGAGATCTCGAAGAAATATTTCGACTTCGACATCTATGGCGGCGCCACGCAGTCGAACTGAACCCTCTCGCAACTGAGTGAGGGCATGGCGGTCGCGCCATGCCCGATCCTTGCCACGCACGCTTGCCGCCGGCTTCGACGTCAGCGGCTTGCCAGCAATACCGGGGGCGAAGCTGATCGACGCCTTTCTTCCGGCCTCGGCGGCCGGCATCATCGAACTCCTGTCACCGGTGGCGCCAGGCTGGGGCGGCACGCTGCTGGTCGGGCTGCTGCATTCGCTCGAGATCGCCATCGGCGCCACCTGCCTCGGCCTGATGATCGGTACCGCCGGCGCCTTCGGCAAGCTCTATGGCGGGCCGGTGACGCGCGACCTTCTGGCCGTCTACACCACGGTGGTCCGCGCGGTGCCGGAACTGGTGCTGATCCTGCTGCTCTATTACGCCGGCACCGACCTCATCAACCAGGTGCTGGCGGCGATGGGCTACAGCCGTGTCGATATCAGCGGTCTGGCGGCCGGCATTTTCGTGCTGGGCTTCGTCCAGGGCGCCTATTCGACCGAAGTTATCCGCGGCGCTATCCTCGCCATCCCGCAAGGCCAGATCGAGGCCGCCCGCGCCTATGGCATGTCGCCCAGTCTGATGCCCAGGCGCATCACGCTCCCGGCGATGCTCCCCTTCGCCATACCCGGCCTCGCCAATCTCTGGCTGATCGCCACCAAGGACACGGCGCTGCTTGCCGTCGTCGGCTTCTTCGAGCTGACGCTGGCGACGCGCCAGGCAGCCGGCGTCACCAAGGCCTATCTGCTCTTCTACGTCGCCGCCGGCGTGCTTTACCTGGCCGTGACCCTCTTCTCCAACCTGATCATCGGCCGCGTCGAGGCCTGGTCGCGGCGCGGCATGCCCTCCGTCAAGGAGGCGCGCTGATGTCGGCCGAAGCCACCGCGATCAACATGGCGGCGCGCGCCTCGATCTGGCTCAAGCCGCACCGCATCGTGCTTATCCTGATCGCGTTGGCGCTGGTGCTCTGCGCGGCCCTCTTCATGCGCTGGGACTGGCTGCCGCAATATTGGGAAATGGGCCTGATGGGCATCTGGCGGGCGCTCTGGATCCTGGCCGTCACCTGCGCGCTGGGCTTCGCGCTTGCGGTGCCGCTCGGGCTCGCGCAGGCCGGCGGACCGATCTGGTTCTCGGCACCGGCCAAGGTCTTCTGCACCATCATCCGAGGAACGCCGCTGCTCCTGCAGCTTTGGCTGCTCTATTACGGCCTCGGCTCGATCTTCCCGCAATATCCGTGGATCCGCGAATCCTGGCTCTGGCCGTATCTCCGGCAGGCTTGGCCCTATGCCGTGGTGGCGCTGACCTTCTCCTTCGCCGGCTATGAGGGCGAAGTGATGCGCGGCGCCTTTGCCGGCGTGCCGCGCGGACAGCTGGAGGCCGCCCGCGCCTTCGGCATGAGCCGCTGGAAAATCTTCCGCCGCATCTGGCTGCCGCAGGCCTTCTACCGGGCGCTGCCGACCCTGACCGGCGAGACGGTGCTGCAGCTGAAGTCGACACCACTGGTGGCGACGATCAGCGTCATCGACATCTTCGCCGTCTCCTCCAAGGTGCGGCAGGACACCTACCTGACCTATGAGCCTTTGCTGCTTCTGGCGCTGATCTATATGACGATCACCGGCATTCTCGTCTTCGCGTTCAGCCGGATCGAGGCGAGGATTCCGGTGAAGATCGGGTAGCGAATAGAGAGTAGTTCCTTTATCTCCCCTACTCGCTATTCCCTATTCGCTACTCGCTGCAGGGCAACTCTGATGCAACTCACCCTCGACCAGGCAACAGGCCTATGCCGGATGGCGGCGCTCGGCGCCGGCGCCAATGAGGAGGCGGCGCAGTCGCTGACCGCCTCGATCATCGCCGCGGAGGCCGAAGGCCTGTCGACGGTCGGGCTGTCGCATTTCATCGACTATCTGGAGGCGCTCGAAGCCGGTCGCATCCACGGCAATGCTGATCCGGTGATCACGCGGCCGGCGCTTGCGGTCTACCTCTCCGACGCGCGCGGCGGGCTTGCCCATACCGGCTTCGACCGCACGATCGATGACCTGGTCAAGGCGGCGAAACTGTTCGGCGTGTCGATCTTCTCGCAGAAGAACGCCTACACATGCGGCGCGCTCGGCTATTTCACCGGGCGGCTGGCGGAACAGGGGCTGGTGTCCTTCGCCGCCACCAATGGGCCGGCGGTGCTGGCCGGCTCCGGATCGGTCAAGCCGGTCTATTGCACCAACCCGATGTCCTTCGCCTCGCCGGCCGCCGACGGGCCGCCGCTGGTCATCGACCAGTCGTCGAGCGCCACCGCCTTCGTCAACATCCGCAAGGCGGCCGAGGATGGCAAGAAGATCCCCGAAGGCTGGGCGCTGGATGCCAGCGGCAACCCGACCACCGATCCGGCGGCGGCGATGAAGGGCGCGATGCTTGCCTTCGGCGGTCAGCGCGGCGCCAACATCGCGCTGATGGTCGAGGTGCTGGCCGCCGGCATTTCCGGCGCCAACTGGTCCCTCGACGCGCCCTGGTTCACCGGCGGGCCGGACAGCCCCGGCACCGGCCTTTTCGTTCTCGCCATCGAGCCCAAGCTGCTCGATCCGGACTTCGAGCAGCGCATGAAGGACCAGCTCGACCGGCTGCGGCGGCGCTATGGCGTGCATATTCCTGGACGCTCGCGCGCCGAAGCCGCGGAGAAGGCAAAGGCGCGTGGCATCACCACGTCCAGGTCGGTCGTGCAGCGCATTTCGGAATTCGCCGAGCGTTACTCGGCCTGATTCCCGGCTGTTGAACCTTTTCCCGAACTGACGCGACACATTCGCGGCACCGATGCCGCGAGCCGCCTGGTTGACTTCGTCCGGCTCGTGGCTGGCGGCGCCGCGCCGGGCGTTCAGGGCGAGGCGGGCGTGCTTGCTTCACGCCACCTTGATACCGTCTCAGGTCAGGCAGCCTCGTTGGACCCTGTTTTGGCGCGGAACTGCCCGGAAAACCCCGCTTCGGCGGGGTTTTCTGTCTTCTTCAAACCCTGCAGGAGGGGCGTTCCGGGCAAGTCCAAAAACAACGCAATGGCGACCTCCGGTCGCTCTTTGCCTTTGGCGAGAAACGGATTAAGAAACGGCTTCAGCCAAGCATTCGCGCGGAGCCAGTCATGACCGAAATCCTGCAGACCCCCAAGCTCGTCGTCGTCTTCGGCGGCTCGGGCTTCGTCGGTCGCCATGTCGTTCGCGCCCTGGCCAAGCGCGGCTACCGCATCCGTGTCGCCTGCCGGCGGCCCGACCTTGCCGGCCACGTGCAGCCGCTCGGCAATGTCGGCCAGATCCAGCCGGTGCAGGCCAATGTGCGCGTGCGCTGGTCGGTCGACCGCGCCGTGCAGGGCGCCGACCATGTCGTCAACCTCGTCGCCATCCTGCATGAGACCGGCCGCCAGAAATTCGGCGCGGTGCACGATTTCGGCGCGCGCGCCGTCGCCGAGGCCGCACGCTCGGTCGGCGTCGGCCTCACCCACATCTCCGCTCTCGGAGCCGACCCGAATTCCCCGTCCAGCTATGCCCGCACCAAGGCGCTCGGCGAAAAGGCGGTGTTCGATACGATCGCGGACGCCGCCATCTTCCGCCCGTCGATCAATTTCGGGCCGGAGGACTCCTTCTTCAACCGCTTCGCCAACATGGCGCGCTACTCTCCGGTGCTGCCGCTGATCGGCGGCGGACAGAACAAGTTCCAGCCGGTCTATGTCGGCGATGTCGCCGAAGCGGTGGCGCGCTCCGTCGACGGCAATGTCAGGGGTGGCCAGGTCTATGAGCTTGGCGGCCCTCAGGTGCTGACCTTCAAGGAATGCATGGAAGAGTTGCTGACGGTCATCGAACGCCGCCGTCTCCTGGTGCCGGTGCCGTTCTGGGTGGCGAACATCCAGGCATCGATCCTCCAGCTGCTGCCCAATCCGCTCCTGACCAAGGACCAGGTGCTGCAGTTGCGTGAGCACAATGTCGTCTCGGACGACGCCGTCAAGGCCGCCAGGACGCTTGCCGGGCTGGGCATCCAGCCGCAAGCGATCGCCACCATCCTGCCCAGCTATCTCTGGCGCTTCCGCGCCGCCGGCCAGTTCCAGCAGCGCCGGCCGATCGCCGACCGGTAGAGGATCTAAGTTTGATGCATGTCGTTAACCCAGAACCGCTGCACATTTCTGGGCGGCATGCATTGCTCAGCCCCGGCGCGAGACCTGCATCGGCAGGCCGCCCTGCGGCTGCGTGGTGAGCTTCTGCACCGGCCATGGCTTGGTGTCGGAGGTGACGTCGAAGCGGAAGCGCGACAACAGGATCGCTAAAGCGATGATCGCCTCCTGCATGGCGAAGCTGGCGCCTATGCACACGCGCGGGCCGGCGCCGAAGGGCAGGTACTGAAAGCGGTCGATCTTGTCGCGGTTTTCCGGGTGGAAACGCTCCGGCATGAAGGCGTTCGGCCTGTCCCAGAGTTTTCTGTGGCGGTGCACGACCCAGGGCATCACCAGCACGGCGGCGTATTTCGGAATGTAGAGGCCGTTCCAGGTCTCCGGCTCGATCGGCTCGCGGTTGATCGAAGGCGCCGGCGGATAGAGCCTAAGCGCCTCCTCGAAGGCCGCGCGGGTGAGCGGCATGGCGTCCAGCCACTTGGTCGGATCGGGCTCGCGCGCCAGCACGGCGTCGATCTCCTGCTCGACCCTGTCGCGTTCCCAGGGCGCCGCGGCCAGGCAATAGATCGTCCAGCCCAGCGCCCGCGCGGTCGTCTCGTGGCCGGCGCCGATGAAGGTGATGATGTTGTCCTCGACTTCGGCGCGGGTCAGCCCGTCCGGTCCGTCGGCCCGAAGCAGCAGCGTGAGGAAATCCTGCGGCACGCCACCCGGATCGCGCTTCATCCGTTCTTCGCGCATCTTCACCGTGCCGGCGACGATGTTGCGGAAATAGGCCATGGTCTTGCGGCCGCGGATGCGGGTGAGGCGCGGCAGCCATTCCGGAGCACGTAACAGGTCGAGCGGGTCTACGCGGCCCATGGTCTCGAACAGGCGGTCGATCTCCTTGGCGAAGCTGCCCGGCTCGCCGGCGATCTCGCCGGAAAACAGCGTCTCGGCCAGGATGTCATAGGTGAGCAGGGTCATGTCATGCGCGACATCGGTCATGCCGCCCGCTTCATAGCGGGTGACGAATTCCAGCGCGCGCTTCAGCATCGGGTCGGCGAAACCGAAGATATGGCGCGGCGTGAACACCGGCGCCATCGCCTTGCGCGAACGCTTCCAGACCTCGCCCTCGGCGGTCAGCAGCCCGTCGCGCAGGATCGGCCGCAGGATCAGCTGGCGCACCGTCGCCATCTTGTAGTTTTTGGCGTTGTCGATCAGCACATGGCGGATGAGGCCGGGATCGTTGGCGACGATCAGGTGTCCGCCGACGCCATTGGCCGAAACCCACGGCTCGTTGTAGGTGTGCTCGCCCCACAATTCGAGCGGGTTGCGGTAGACGATGCGCATCATCTCCAGCGTCGAAGGCGGCTCAGTGCGCGGCTTGGGCGCCGGCGGCACGAAGGGGGCGGGCTTGGTGTCCATAAAGATGCTCCGCTGACAGCGGTGAATGTAGTGCCCGACAAGGCCGGCGTCCATGTGACCGGACGGCACCGCACTGTCTCGCCATCTCGCCGGAATGTGACCGGCATCAGCCAATAGCTGCTTGTTGCCGGCGGTAGCCTGCGATAGTCACCAATAGATACCGCCAAGCAAGGAGCTCTCCCGTGAAGCATCGTCTGAACGTCATCATCGGCAGCACGCGGCCGGGACGCGCCGGTCCAATCTTCGGCGAATGGCTGGAAGGATTCACGCGCGAGCACGGCAAGTTCGAGCCGGCGCTGACCGACATCGCCGCGTTCCACCTGCCGATGCTCGACGAGCCGCACCATCCGCGCCTGCGCAAATATGAGAACGACCACACCAAGGCGTGGTCAAAGGCGATCGACGCCGCCGACGCCTTCGTGTTCGTGGCGCCGGAGTATAACTACTTCGTGGCACCCGCGATCGTGAACGCCATCGACTATCTGCTGCATGAGTGGCGCTACAAGCCCGCGGCGATCTTCAGCTATGGCGGCATATCCGGCGGATTGCGCGCCGCGCAATCGCTGAAGCCGCTGCTCACCTCGGTCGGCGTCATGCCGATCCCGGAGGGGGTGGCGCTACCGGCCTATGCGAGCCTGCTCGATGAGAAGCGCGCCTATCATCCGAGCGAGCAGGTGCAGGGCGGAGCGAAGACGATGCTGGACGAGTTGTTCCGCTGGAGCGGGGCGCTGAAGACGCTGCGCGCGGCCGAATAGGCACGAAAGCTTCCCAGCAAGGCAATTATCAGGCTGCGCTTAGGCGCGGCCTTTTGCGTTTCATCGACCCTTTTCGGCCGAACGCCGGGACCGTATCAGCGCGGGCGTGGAAGCACCTTGCCGCCAAGCCGGCAAAATGCCCGCAAACCTTGGAAAATCCGCCATTTGCGCCTATATCTAGGACATCAAAACGGCGCGATTCGCGGCCATTTTTCGGCGCCGGACCAGCGACATCAATCAGACAGGTTTTCATGAGCGATCAGACCGAAAGCGCCATTGGCGCGCAAGCCGAGTACGGCGCCGATTCCATCAAGGTTTTGAAGGGGTTGGACGCGGTGCGCAAGCGTCCGGGCATGTATATCGGCGACACTGACGACGGCTCGGGCCTGCATCACATGGTCTATGAGGTGGTGGACAACGCCATCGACGAGGCGCTTGCCGGCCACGCCGACCTCGTCTCGGTGACGCTCAACCCCGACGGTTCCGTTACCGTCATCGACAATGGCCGCGGGATTCCGACCGATATCCACCCCTCGGAGGGTGTTTCGGCGGCCGAAGTGATCATGACGCAGCTGCATGCCGGCGGCAAATTCGACCAGAACTCCTATAAAGTGTCCGGCGGCCTGCATGGCGTCGGCGTCTCGGTGGTCAACGCGCTTTCCGCCTGGCTCAAGCTCAAGATCCGCCGCAACGGCGAGATTTTCGAGATGAGCTTCACGCATGGCAATGCCGACGCGCCGCTGAAGGTGACCGGCAGCTACGTGCAGGACAAGCAGCCCGGCACTTATGAAGGCCGCAGCGGCAGCGAGATCACCTTCTTCCCGTCGGCCGAGACCTTCACCATGGTCGAGTTCGACTACAACACGCTGGAGCACCGGCTGCGCGAGCTCGCCTTCCTCAATTCCGGCGTGCGCATCGTGCTGACCGATGCGCGCCATGCCGACCTTGTGCGCCATGAGCTGCATTATGACGGCGGGCTGGAAGAGTTCGTCAAATATCTCGACCGGGTGAAGAAGCCGCTGATCGAGGCGCCGATCGCCATCCGCGCCGAGCGCGACGGCATCACCGTCGAAGTCGCGATGTGGTGGAACGACAGCTACCACGAGAATGTGCTGGCCTTCACCAACAACATCCCGCAGCGCGACGGCGGCACACATCTGGCCGGCTTCCGCGCGGCGCTGACCAGGCAGATCACCGGCTATGGCGAGTCTTCCGGCCAGACCAAGAAGGAAAAGGTCTCGCTGACCGGCGACGACTGCCGCGAAGGCCTGACCGCTGTTCTCTCGGTCAAGGTGCCCGACCCGAAATTCTCCTCGCAGACCAAGGACAAGCTGGTCTCGTCAGAGGTGCGCCCGGTGGTGGAAAGCCTGGTCAACGAGGCGCTGGGCACCTGGCTGGAAGAGCATCCGAGCGAAGGCAGGGTCGTGGTCGAGAAGGTGATCCAGGCGGCCGCGGCGCGCGAAGCCGCGCGCAAGGCGCGCGACATCACGCGCAAGAGCACGCTCGGCGTCACCTCGCTGCCCGGCAAGCTCGCCGATTGCCAGGAGCGCGACCCGGCCAAGTCGGAAATCTTCATCGTCGAGGGTGACTCCGCCGGCGGCTCGGCCAAGGGCGGGCGCTCGCGGCAGAACCAGGCGATCCTGCCGCTGCGCGGCAAGATCCTCAATGTCGAGCGGGCGCGCTTCGACCGCATGCTCTCCTCCGACATGATCGGCACGCTGATCACCGCGCTCGGCACCTCGATCGGCAAGGACGAGTTCAACGCCGACAAGCTGCGCTATCACAAGATCATCCTGATGACCGACGCCGACGTCGACGGCGCCCACATCCGCACGCTGCTGCTCACGTTCTTCTTCCGGCAGATGCCGGAGCTGATCGAGCGCGGCCATCTCTACATCGCCCAGCCGCCGCTCTACAAAGTGACACGGGGCAAGAGCTCGCAATATCTCAAGGACGAGAGCGCCTATGAGGAATATCTGATCGGCTCCGGGCTGGATGAGGCCTCGCTGGTGCTCGCCTCCGGCGAGGTGCGGACCGGGCAGGACCTGCGCAGCTCCGTAGACGACGCGCTGGCGGTGCGCCAGCTGATCAACGGGCTGCACACGCGCTACAACCGCAGCGTCGTCGAGCAGGCGGCGATCGCCGGCGCGCTCAATGCCGACGTGCTTGCCGATCTCGGCCGCGCCAACGCGATGGCCGAGCGCGTCGCGCAGCGGCTGGACATGATCGCCGAGGAGACCGAGCGCGGCTGGACCGGCCGGCTGTCGACCTCCAATGACGGCTCGGGCGGTTATGTCTTCGAACGCACGGTGCGCGGCGTGAAGGATGTGGTGCAGCTCGATGCCGGGCTGATTGCTTCGGCC
This sequence comes from Mesorhizobium sp. M2A.F.Ca.ET.067.02.1.1, assembly GCF_004023285.1. Taxonomy (NCBI): domain Bacteria; kingdom Pseudomonadati; phylum Pseudomonadota; class Alphaproteobacteria; order Hyphomicrobiales; family Phyllobacteriaceae; genus Mesorhizobium; species Mesorhizobium sp. M2A.F.Ca.ET.067.02.1.1. Next base: position 8,699 of record NZ_RZSB01000010.1, on the reverse strand, counting down.
GACGCGCGCCAGCTCGACCGCTACGCGCCGCGGCTTTCGGAAGTCTATGGCGAGCAGCCGACGCTGCGCCGCAAGGAGACCTCGGAGCTTGTTTCGGGACCGCTGGCGCTGCTCAACGCGGTGTTCGCTTCCGGCCGCAAGGGCCTCACCATGCAACGCTACAAGGGCCTTGGCGAGATGAATGCCGAGCAGCTCTGGGAAACCACGCTGGACCCGAATGTGCGCTCGCTGCTGCAGGTCAAGGTCAATGACGCGACAGACGCGGATTCATTGTTCTCGCGGCTGATGGGCGACGAGGTGGAGCCGCGCCGCGAGTTCATCCAGGACAACGCGCTGTCGGTGGCTAATCTGGATATCTGAGCGCACCTACACACTCAAAAAGAGAGGCCCGGCATTTGCCGGGCCTCTCTTTTGAAGCCTGCAATCAAGCTCAGTGGTCCATGGCCTTGACGATCTCTTCCGTCATCTTCTTGGCGTCGCCGAGCAGCATCATGGTGCCGTCCTTGTAGAACAGCGTGTTGTCGATGCCGGCATAGCCGGAGCCGAGCGAGCGCTTGACGAAGAGGCAGGTGCGGGCCTTGTCGACGTCGAGGATCGGCATGCCGTAGATGGGCGAGGACTTGTCATCACGCGCGGACGGGTTGGTGACGTCGTTGGCGCCGATGACATAGGCGACGTCGGCCTGCGCGAACTCCGAGTTGATGTCCTCGAGCTCGAACACCTCGTCGTAAGGGACGTTCGCCTCCGCCAAAAGGACGTTCATGTGGCCGGGCATGCGGCCGGCGACAGGGTGGATGGCGTATTTGACCTCGACGCCATTGGCCTTGAGCTTGTCGGCCATTTCGCGCAACGCGTGCTGCGCCTGGGCCACCGCCATGCCGTAGCCGGGCACGATGATGACCTTCTGCGCGTTCATCATCAGATAGGCCGCGTCGTCGGCCGAGCCTTGCTTGACGGTGCGCTCGATGCCGTCGTCGGCAGCCGCCGCCGTCTCGCCGCCGAAGCCGCCGAGGATGACCGAGATGAAGGAGCGGTTCATCCCCTTGCACATGATGTAGGACAGGATCGCGCCGGACGAGCCGACCAGCGCGCCGGTGATAATCAGCGCCAAATTGCCGAGGGTGAAGCCAAGCGCTGCCGCCGCCCAGCCCGAATAGGAATTCAGCATCGACACCACGACTGGCATGTCGGCGCCGCCGATCGGGATGATCAACAGCACGCCGAGCACCAGCGAGGCGGCGACGATCAGCCAGAAGACGAGCTTGGACTCGGTGGTGACCAGAAGCACGATCAGCACCACCAGGGCGACGCCGAGGACGATGTTGATCAGGTGGCGACCGCCGATCATGATCGGCTTGCCGGACATGCGGCCGTCGAGCTTGAGGAAGGCGATGACCGAACCGGTGAAGGTGATGGCGCCGATGGCCACACCGAGGCTCATCTCGACCAGCGCCTGGGCGTGGATGTCGCCCGCCGTGCCGATGCCAAAACTTTCCGGCGCGTAGATGGCGGCGGCTGCCACCATGACGGCGGCAAAGCCGACGAGCGAGTGGAAGGCGGCGACCAGTTGCGGCATCGAGGTCATGGCGATGCGGCGCGCGGTGACGGCGCCGATGCCGCCGCCGATGGCGAGGCCGAGCACGATCAGGCCGAAGCGGCCGGCAGAGGGGGTCGCCAGCGCCAGCGTGGTGGCGATGGCAATGCCCATGCCGATCATGCCGTAGAGATTGCCCTGGCGGCTGGTGGTCGGATGCGAGAGCCCGCGCAGCGCTAGGATGAACAGGATGCCGGACACGAGATAGAGGAAGGAAGCGAGATTGACGGTCACGTCACTTTTCCTTCTTCTTGTACATGGCGAGCATGCGCTGGGTGACCAGGAAGCCGCCGAAGATGTTGACCGAGACCAGCACCAGGGCGACGAAGCCGAAGCCTGCGGCGAGGCCGGAAGCGGCAATGCCGACGGCAAGCAGCGCGCCGACGACGATGACCGAGGAGATTGCATTGGTGACGGCCATCAGCGGCGTGTGCAGGGCCGGCGTCACCGACCACACGACATAATAGCCGACGAAGATCGCCAGCACGAAGATGGCGAAGCGGAAGACGAAGGGATCGATGGCGCCGCCCGAGAGCGCATGCGCCGCGCCGCTTGCGGCATCGGCCGCGCCCGGCGCGTTGTTGGCGAGATCCTGCACCGCGAGCCGCACGGCGGCGGTCGCCTGATCGAGCTGATCGAGAGCTTTCTGCAAGGCGTCCATCACGCGGTCCCCTTAGGCTTGGCTGCGGACTTCTTCTTTGCCGCCGGCTTCGCGTCGGCGGCATCGGCAACCATGGTCGTCGCCGGAATGGCCGCCGGCTCGGTGCGCGGCTCCTCCGCCGCCTTGGCGAAGTTCGGATGCACGACCCGACCGCCGTCGGTCAGCATCGTCGCCTTGACCAGTTCGTCGTCGCGCTTGATGGCGAGTTGCTTCGTCGCCTTGTCGACCATCGTCTCGAGGAAGGCGTAGAGGTTCTTGGCGTAGAGCAGCGAGGCCGAGGCCGCGACACGGCCCGGCACGTTGAGGTGGCCGACGATCTTGACGCCGTTCTCGGTCGTCACGACCTTGCCGGGAACCGCGCCCTCGACATTGCCGCCGCGCTCGACCGCAAGGTCGACGATCACCGAGCCCGGCTTCATCGAGGCGACCATGGCGGCCGAGACCAGCTTCGGCGCCGGTCGTCCAGGGATCAGCGCGGTGGTGATGACGATGTCCTGCTTGGCGATGTGCTCGGCCGTCAGCGCCGCCTGCTTGGCCTGGTATTCCTTCGACATTTCCTTGGCGTAGCCGCCGGCGGTCTCGGCCGCCTTGAACTCTTCGTCCTCGACCGCCAGGAACTTGGCGCCGAGCGACTGCACCTGCTCCTTCACCGCCGGGCGAACGTCGATGGCGGTGACCACGGCGCCGAGACGGCGCGCGGTGGCGATCGCCTGCAGGCCGGCGACTCCGACGCCCATGATGAAGGTTTTCGCCGCCGGCACGGTGCCAGCCGCCGTCATCATCATCGGCAGCGCGCGATCATATTCGGCGGCAGCGTCAATCACCGCCTGGTAGCCGGCAAGGTTGGCCTGCGAGGACAGCACGTCCATCACCTGCGCGCGGGTGATGCGCGGCATGAATTCCATGGAGAAGGCGGTGATGCCGGCCTTGGCCATTGCGGCCACCGCGGCATCGTTGCCGTAGGGGTCCATGATGGCGATGACGGCAGCGCCGGATTTGTAGCCCTTCAGCTCCGCGTCGGTCGGCCGGCGCACTTTCAGCACCACGTCGGCCTTTGACGCGTCGGCAGCCTTGCCGATCGTGGCACCCACCGCGGCAAAATCCTGGTCGGGGATGCGGGAGCCGAGGCCGGCGCCCTGCTCGACGATCACGTCGAAGCCGAGACCGGCCAGGCGCTTGACTGTCTCCGGCGAGGCTGCGACGCGCGGCTCGTTCGGGTCAAGCTCACGAGGGATGAACACTATTTGTCCCACCGGACGATCCTTTCGGCTGGAACCTTGATTACGCAAGGCGTCGGCCGGACGTCCGGCGACGTCGAGGGCGATGGGCTTGGGAAGTCTACCGCAGAATGAGAGTGCCGATGGCCGTGATCAGGATGAACACGATGAGGCCCGAGAAGAAGCCGCCGACGAAGAAGCCGAAGGCCATGGCGATGAGGATGGCGGCGCAAACCAGCGAGCCGTATTTGGCAAGGCCGAGGAAGGCCTTGTAGGTGCGGTCGTGCTCGGCATAGTCCATCTGCGCGCCAAGCTCGACCGGACCGGCGGGCGTGTGATCAGCCATGGAAGTACCCCTTCGAAAAAGCCTTTGAGGCACATAGCGAAAAGCCGAACCAAGAGCAATGGCGCTATTGCCGCACAGCCTGCGACAACAGCCTCAAATGAAAGTTGAAATTGAACGGCGCGCCCTGGCCCGCGCGGCAAGGGGAACTTCAGCCGGCGAGTTGGGGAAAAAGGCCGAGCAGGCCGACGACGATCAGGTAAAGCGCGACGATGTAGTTGAGGAGCCGCGGCATCACCAGGATCAGCACACCGGCGATCAGCGAGATCAGCGGCGTCAGCGCGATTGAATGAATGGTCATGTCGCAATCCTTTCATTCGACAGGCGATCGCCCGTCAGACGGCTGCGGAGCTTGTCCTGATGCAATTCCGGCCGGAAAACCGCTCACACTTTCCTGGAGTTGCTTGCTAACGCCGCAGCCGGCAGAAGGTTCATGGCCCGCGTTCAGGCAGCGGCGCGAAAGTATTTCGCCGTCGGCACGATCGAGAGGGGCGTCAGCCGGTTGATGGCCGGGTTGCCGAACATCAGCCGCTGCTCCATCGGCGTCGATCTGAAGAACGGCAATCGTTTGAGCGTCAGGCGCATGTTTTCGCCGGCCGGTATTTCGAACAGTGCGAGCGGGGGAAGAACGCCCGGAAATGCTTTAGCCTCTGTCCTCTGCACGGCCTGAAAGTAACGAACGTAAAAAGAGGAATGCTCCATCTTGACCGGCGTCAGCACCGAGTCCTGACCGAAGTAGCAGGAGGCGACCATGGCGATCCTGAGCGTCAGAAAAGGCAGCACCCCCGGCGCCGGCGCGCTGTCGGGGTCGGCCGCGAAGCGGGTTCCGTCAATGAAGGTTTCGCCGCGGGCGAGCCGTGGAAGCAAGACTTCGGGATAGGCATCGACCGAAGGCGAGTATGGCTGCGCGCTGGTAATATAATGGAAACGCAGTGTGCTGACCAATTGGTCATAGCAATAGACACCGAACCGATAGGCGTTGGGTAGATTATCCCAGCGATCCTCGAACATCCCGCTCGCGATCGGACCACACATACCTGAGCGCCGATAGGAATTGTAGCGGAGCCGATAGATCGCCTCCTGATCTTCACCCCCCGTGATGAGGCGATATTCAACATGATCCAGCAGTTCCATCATCGACCGGTTGAGCGCGGAGTCCATCCTCGCGCTGGCGTCGGCCGACGCACTCTTCCTCGCAGCATCCATTGTCAGTCCTCGAATTCCGCCTGCGACCAAGGCTATTCGAGTTGAAATGAGACACAAGCTGAAAATTCGATATTGCTGATTTACCTCTTGTTAACCTTAATGCCGGTCGCCCAATTTCGCTGATCATGCGCGAGAAAAGCAAATCCCGACGCGAGCGACCCTCTAATGCCAACCGGTTATAATCGACGAAGTCATTTCGAATTCAGAGCTTCGAAAGCGCCGAGGCACGCCCAGCCTACACTTGTCCTGAGCGGCCAATATATTTGGCGGGTCCTCAATACGGGTCGTAATTCTGCGAAGTGGAAGCCGTTTTGCGCTTTGCCCGGAAATCCGGTCAGCTGGCCGTTCGTTTGCCGGCGATATGCAGGTCCGCGGCAAATGGCCAGGTGACGCTCGACATCGTCTCGATGCCCGACGCGCTGAGCGCGGCGCCGAACAGAAAGCCTTGCACGAAGTCCGGCTTGACCAGATGAACCAGCGTCTTCAGCTGCTCGAAGGTCTCGACCCCTTCGATGGTGACTGAAAGGCCCAATGTCCGCGACAGGCTGACGATGCCCTTCAGCAGATCGAGCGACTGCCGGTTCTGGTTCATATCGACCAGGAAAGAGCGGTCGATCTTGATCTTATCGAGCGGCAGCTTGTGGAGATAGCTCAGACTGGAGTAGCCGGTGCCGAAATCGTCAAGCGCGATGCGCACGCCAAGCGCCTTCAAGTCCTCGATCGATTCGCGCGTCAGCGATTTGTCATCGAGCAAGGCGGTCTCGGTGACCTCGATTTCGAGCCGGTGCGCCGCAAGGCCCGACTTGGCCAAGGCGTCCCTGACCTTCTGGACGATGTCGCGGCTGCGGAAATCCTTGGCCGACAAGTTCACCGACACACTGGTCTGCGCCGGCCATTTGGCGCATTCGGCGCAGGCGGCCTCCAGCACGAAGGTGCTGATGTCGGAAACGATGCCCATCTCTTCCGCCAAGGGGATGAAGACGCCGGGCGAGATTGGGCCGAGGTCGGGATGGTCCCAGCGGCAGAGCGCCTCGCAACTGGCGATGCGCATGGTGCTGATGGAGACGATCGGCTGATAGACCACGCGCAGATCCTTGGCCTGCACGGCATTGCGCAGATCGGCCTTCATCAGCTGGCGATTGCGGAACGCGGCGTCCATGGCCGCCTCAAACAGCCGCCAGCTGTTCTTGCCAAGTTCCTTGGCCTTGTAGAGGGCAAGGTCGGCCTTGACGATCATTGCATCAACCTCGGTGTCCTTGACCTTGGACAGCACCGCGCCGCCGCTGGCCTGGATGCGCAAGCCGTGGCCGGCGACGTCCACCTCGCCCTGCAGGTCCGCGAAGATCCGATCGAGCAGGGTGCCGAGATGGCTCTCGTCCTCGACGCGGTCGAAGAAGATCATGAACTCGTCGCCGCCGAAGCGGCTGACCGTGATGCCCGGTCCGGCAATCGCCGCGAGACGCTCGGCCACGGCGTAGATCAGCCCGTCGCCGACCGGATGGCCGAGTGTGTCGTTGACGCTCTTGAAGTCGTCGAGATCGAGCACCGCGAGGCCGCAGAGCCGATCCTGCTCGCCGGAGGCCATGGCCTCACGGACCAGCTCGTGGAAATAGGCGCGGTTCGGCAGGCCCGTCAGATTGTCGTAGCGCGCCATGAAGCGTATCTTTTCTTCCGCCTCGACGCGCACCGTCACGTCTTCGAAGGTGATGACGCCCAGTTCCTGGCTGCCTTCGCGGGCGGAGAATTCGTAATGCTGACCATTGGCCAGCGAAACGAGCACCTTGCGGTCGCGGCCTTCGCGCAGGGCGCGCGTCAGCTGCGCCTCGATGTAGCGGCAGTCTTTCGGCGCCAGCATGCCGCCGGCGACGCCCCGCATCAAAAGGCCGTGGATCGAGCGTCCGAGCAAGGCATCGCCCGATCTCAGCGACATCAGGCGGGCGGCTTCGGCATTTGCCACCGCAACCCGCCCGTCGGGCCCCAGCATGACCAGGCCATGCGACATGGTGTTGAGCGCGCGATCGAACCGGCGCGTCAGGTTCCCGGCCTGCTTGTGGCCGATGACGGCGGAGAAGAGCACGTTGCGGACATGGTCGGCGCTGTTGATGGTGACGAACGTCAACGGGAAGATCATCAAGCCGAGGACGACAGAAGCCATATCCATGCGCAGGATGAGCGCAAGAGCCGCGGGCCCGACGAGGGTCAAGGAAAAAATCTGGACCATGCGCATGGACCCGTAGCTTCGTCCGACAACCGTTACCAGGGTCGTCAACGACAACGACACCGACGCCAGTTCAGCAAATTGGTCAGGACGCAGGTAGATCGACACGAAGCAGAATGACCCCAATGCGAGGCCCTGCGCGCTGCCTTTGAGAATGTAATTGCGCTCTATCGCTTCTGCCTCTGCGACACTTGCTATGGTGCCGCCCGCTCTATGGAAGCCTCGGATGCTGAAGTACCGCCAGAGGCTGGCCGATAGCAGAACGAAAGCCAACGTCAGATAAAGCAGATCCTGCGTACGCAGGTAGACCATGAACCCGAGAATCCAGTAGCAGACGCCGCCGATCGCAACCATGCCGGCGTTGTCGAACAATGCCCGCACGAACTGGATATAGACATCCGCCGGGATGTTCTCGGTCTTTGTTCTACCCATGCCGCTGGCCCAACGCTACGCCTTGTCATGCCACACCCGCCTTAAGAAAGGCTTAGAACGGCGTTCAACCCCGGTTGCGGAGGGTTGCAGCAGGCGGGACAGACCAGGGAATCCGGGAGTTCTGGCGCCGTCAATGCGCCGGCGCGGTCACTCGGCGGCGCGAAGCGTCGGCTCCGCCGGAGCCTGGGCCAGACGCTCGATCAAGCGCGAGCGCTCGCCCGCCGCCTTCGCGGCGCTGGCCTGCCGGACATGGCCGTAGCCGCGGATCAATGCCGGCACGGAGGCCAGGGCGGTCGCGGCCTCCACCCTGCCCGGCGCCAGCGCGCCGGCGATGAGGTCGAGATCGGCTTCGTATTCCCTCAACGCTTGCCGCTCCATGCGCCGCTCGGCCGTGTAGCCGAAGAGGTCGAAGGCGGTGCCGCGCAGGCCCTTCATCGCCGCCAGCAGTCGAAAGCCCTTCATCATCCACTGGCCGAAGCTCGATTTCCTGGGCTTGCCGTCATTGCCGCGGCGGCCGAGGATCGGCGGCGCGAGATGGAATTCAAGCCTCTCGTAGCTCTGGAACTGCTTGGCGAGGTCGGCGGCGAAAGTGCCGTCGGTGTAGAGCCGCGCCACCTCATACTCGTCCTTGATCGCCATCAGCTTGAAGAGGTTTTTCGCCGCCGCTTCAGTCACCACCGTCGAGCCTGGAATCGCCTTCGCCTCGGCGGCGCGCAACGTCGCCACGCGGTCGGCGTAGCGCCTGGCGTAGGCGGCGTTCTGGTAGGCGGTGAGGAAGGCGACCCGGCGGGCGATGACATCGTCCAGCGTCTCGGCCGGTTTGGGCGCAGGCCTGCCGGTCTGAGCGACCAGGCCACGTACGAAGTCGGGCTGATGCGCGGCGCGGCGGCCCCAGCGGAAAGCGGCGATATTCATCGCCACCGCTTCGCCGTTCAATTCTATCGCCTTTTCAACGGCTTCAGCCGAAAGCGGCAGGCCGCCATGCTGGAAGGCGAAGCCAAGCATGAACATGTTGGCGCCGAGCGAAT
>NZ_RZSB01000109.1:0-11451 GCF_004023285.1 Mesorhizobium sp. M2A.F.Ca.ET.067.02.1.1 | reverse complement strand
ATGTTGCGCGACAGCTTCTCCTGCAAAGCCGGCGCCACCACCTGGCTTGCCAGCGCCCCGACCCCGGTGTTCACGCCATAGGCGCGAATGCCCTTTTCCACCAGGCTTGCCACGATGCGGTTGGCATGGGCGATGCGATCCCACGCGGCGTCGGTCAGTACCAGCATTTCGCCGTCGCCGACACGCGCGATGTCGCGCCAGCTTGCGGCATCGTCGATGGTTACTGTCATTGCGAACCTACCCGGGCTGCTAGCCGCCAAAAAGTTGCGCTGAATCCCTGTGTCCCAGCAGCGCCGTACCTAAGGCTTCTCAGGCACGCTTTTTGTCGGAATTTCGCCGTGGCGGCGGACAAAAGTGAAAATATCAGCGCAACTGCATCGACCTGACCGACGTCCGGCGCATTTCCAGGAAAAGCGTGAAACGGTTAGTTGGCGACCTCACCGTGGCCTCCGCCCGGTGGGCTGAGCATTGCTACGCCGCGCGCCGACGGCAGCGCCTGGTTAAGACAGTTGTCGCAATTGCCGCAGGCCTTCGCCTCCTCGCCGAAATAGCCGAGCAGCACCTGGCGCCGGCAGTGCGCCGTCTCGCAATAGCCGATCAGCGTGTCGAGCCGGCGATGCGCCCGTCTCTTGTGCTCGGGCGAGGTATCCTCCTCGTCGATGAACATGCGGCGCGTGCGGATGTCGCCTGCGCCGTAGAGCATATGCGCTTCCGCCGGCCGGCCGTCGCGCCCGGCGCGGCCGATCTCCTGGTAATAGGCCTCCAGGCTGCCCGGCAGGTCGGTGTGGAAGACATAGGCGACGTCGGGCTTGTCGATGCCCATGCCGAAAGCGATGGTCGCCACCATGACGACGCCCGACAGGCTCATGAAGGCGTTCTGGTTCGCTTCCCGCGCCTCCTTGCTCATGCCGGCATGATAGGCGAGCGCGCGCACGCCGTTCTTCTCCAGGAAGGCCGCCATTTCCTCGGTCTTGCGCCGCGACAGGCAGTAGATGATGCCGCTTTTGCCGGGGTGCCGCTCGACGAAGCGCAGCAGCTGGCGCTTGCTGTCTTGCTTGGTCTCCATGGCCAATTTGATGTTGGGCCGGTCGAAACCCAGCACCAGGGTTTCGGCGCGTCCGGCAAACAGTCGCGCCTCGATATCGCCGCGCGTCGCCTCGTCCGCCGTCGCCGTCAGCGCGATGATCGGCACCTGCGGAAACACGCCGCGCAGTTGCGCCAGGTCCTCATATTCGCGGCGGAAGGCCGGTCCCCATTGCGAGATGCAATGCGCCTCGTCGATGGCGATCAGGCTGACATCGAGCCGTGACAGCGCGTCCAGCATACGCTCCGTCATCAGCCGCTCCGGCGCCAGGTAGAGCAGCCGCGTCTGCCCGGACGCCACGCGGCGCCAGGCCGCCACATTGGCCTCGCGATCGAGCGAGGAATTGATCGTGTCGGCGGCGACACCGGCAAGGCGCAAGGCGGCGACCTGATCCTGCATCAGCGCCACCAGCGGCGATACCACGATGGTGAGCCCGCCCTTGACCAGCGCCGGAACCTGATAGCAGAGCGACTTGCCGGCGCCCGTCGGCATCACCGCCAGCACATGGCGTCCCGCCAGCAGCGCCTCGATCACGGTCGCCTGCCCCGGACGGAAATCGTCGTAGCCGAACACATCCTTCAGGACGCGCCGCGTGGGATCCTCGGCCCGGATGCTCGCTGCCTGTGCCGGCATCAGGCAGACACCGGACAGGAGGTCGTTTTCGGGAAGGTGCGAAGAGCAGACAAGTGATTCACCGCGTGATGCCTTGGAGTAGCGCAGCCGCGACCCGGCCACAACCGCGCTTTGCGGTAACCCTGTCGCCTCGCGCCAATGTCGCATCGAAAAGCCATGGCTGGCACACTGGCTGGAGAGCCCCGGCTGCTATGGTTCGATGCATCCATTGCCGGCAGCGACCGCAAAAGGAGCCTTCGCATGATCGACCAAGCCACGCTCATCACCTACATCGCGGTCGTGTTCGGCTTCGTCTTCATTCCGGGACCGGCGACGCTGCTCACCGTGGCGCGCGCGACGAGCTCGGGCACGAAGGTCGGCATCGCCACCGGCGCCGGCGTCGCGGCGGGCGATGTCATCCACACCATCATGGCCATCGTCGGCATCTCGGCCATCATCGCCGCCTCGGCGATGCTGTTCAGCATCGTCAAATATATCGGCGCTGCCTATCTCGTTTACCTCGGCATCCGCGCCATTCTCGAAAAGGCGCCGGCCGATCTGGCGGGCAGGACGCTACCGATCTCGGCGGGAAAAGCCTTTCGGCAGGCGATCCTGACCGAAGTGCTCAACCCGAAGACGGCTCTGTTCTTCCTCGCCTTCCTGCCGCAATTCGTCCACCCGCAAGGCGGTTTCGTGGTGCTGCAACTGATGGTGCTGGGCATCATCTTCGTCCTGCTCGGCCTCTTCAGCACGGTCGTCTTCGCCGTCAGCGCGGGCGGACTGGGTTCCTTCCTGCGCCGCCATCCGGCGGTGCTTAGATGGCAGGGCAAGGTGGTCGGCGGCATCTATTGCGCGCTCGGCATACGGCTCGCGCTGCAGCAGCGCTGAATTTTTTCCCGGCCTGCCTCCAGCCAGTCGCCGTTAAACCTATCTTCACCATGCTGTGGCACAGTTGCTGTCCTGCGGCGATGTTTGAGTACCGCGGCGGCGCAACCAGCGCCCAGGCAACAGGCCCGCGCTTTACGGCGCGGGCTTTTCCTTTGAGAAGCGGATACTCAGCCTAGGAAATCGGCCCGGTGAGGCGCGAAGCTGTCGACCAGGCGCCCGGCCTCCAGCGCCTTGACGCCATGCACGAGATTGGAAGGCACGATGAAGCTGCTTCCGGTCTCGAGGATCTCCGATCGGCCGTCGATGGTGACCACGAAGCGGCCCTCGGCGACATAGCTTGCCTGGACATGCGGATGCGAATGCAGCACGCCGACGCCGCCCTTTTCAAAAGCGAATTCGACCATCATCAGTTCGTCTGTATGCACCAGCACGCGCCGGCGATTGCCATCCGGCGTCGGTTCCCAGGCTTTTGCGCCTGCGTGTGAGAAAATATCGCTCATCGTCCAATTTCCATTCGAAGCATGACGTTCCCCCCTGCCAAACCATGGGCGCCGGCTCAGAGCCGGTAGGCCTTCTTGGCAAGCGTATAGGCAAGGTCGCGCGCCAGCTCATGCGCCTCGTCCTCGCGCAGCCGATGCTCGGCGACCAGCCGCGCCAGGAAGGCGCAGTCGACGCGGCGTGCGACGTCGTGGCGCGCCGGGATAGACGGAAAGGCGCGCGTGTCGTCGTTGAAGCCGACCGTGTTGTAGAAGCCTGCCGTCTCGGTAGTCATCTCGCGAAAGCGGCGCATCCCTTCCGGACTGTCGTGAAACCACCAGGCCGGCCCCAGCTTCAGCGCCGGATAGACGCCGGCGAGCGGCGCCAGCTCGCGTGCGTAGCTCGACTCGTCGAGCGTGAACAGGATGATCGTGAGGTCGCGTTCCAGCCCGACGCAGTCGAGTAGCGGCTTCAGCGCCGTCACATAGTCGGCGCGCGTCGGGATATCGAAGCCCTTGTCGCGGCCGAATTTCTGGAAGACGGAAGGCGAATGATTGCGCCATGATCCGGGATGGATCTGCATCACCAGGCCGTCGTCGCGGCTCATCTTGGCCATTTCGGTCAGCATCTGCGCCCTGAACAGCCGCCGCTCGCGCTCGTCGTCGGAGCCGCGGCGGATACGGTTGAACAGCTCCTCGGCCGCCGCATCGGAGAGATTGGCGGTCTCCGCGGTCGGATGGCCGTGATCGGACGAGGTGGCGCCGAATTGCTTAAAATAGGCACGTCGCTGCCGATGCGCATCGAGATAGCCTGTCCATGTGCCGGTGTCGCATGCCGTGATGTCGCCGAGGCGATCCAGATTGCCCAGGAATCCTTCGAAATCGGGATCGATCACCGCGTCCGGCCGGTAGGCCGTGACGACGCGGCCGTTCCAGCCGCTGTCGCGGATCGTCCGGTGCCATTTGAGATCGTCGAGCGCGCCGTCGGTCGTGGCGATCACCCCGATATTGAAGCGCTCGAACAGCGCGCGTGGACGATAGTCGTCGCGCTGCAGCAGCGTGGCGATCGTATCGTAAGTGCGATCGGCGGAAGCGGCGGTGAGCGGCTCCTCGATGCCGAACAGATGCTCGAACACATGGTTGAGCCAGAGCCGGGTCGGCGTGCCACGGAAGAGATAGTAATGCTCGGCGAAGCGCCGCCAGATCGTCCGGCCATCGGTCTCGCCCGGCGCGCCATCGAGCGTCGGCACGCCGAGCTCTTCCAGCCGCAAGCCCTGGCTGAACAGCATGCGAAGGATGTAATGATCGGGCACGATCAGCAATTGCGCCGGATCGGGGAACGGCTCGTTGAGCGCATACCAGCGCGGGTCGGTATGACCATGCGGGCTGACGATGGGCAGGTCCTTCACGCCGGCGTAAAGGGCGCGGGCCAGCGCGCGCGAATTCGCCTCGGGCGCAAACAGCAGATCGGGATCGGTTAGTGCGGCCACTTGGCTCCTCTCGGATTGCATTGGAGCATGATCTCGAACCGAGGGTCGGTGAACGCAAAAAACGGGTACCCGCTTTTGCAAAAGATCATGCTCCTAGATCGCAATGGCGATTCAACGAAACGCCATCCTGATCCAACGGTGAATCTGTCGGAGGCAATGTCAACATGCAAAACGATCGATTGCATGGCGACTCTCGAAAGCAACGCAGCCATTGTGCGCGCCGACAGCGGATGTTACGTCGCTGCCATCGTTTTCGCCCGGCATCAGGCGGGCAACCCGATCGGAGACTTCGCTTCCCATGAAAGGTCGCCTGTCCAATGCCACAATCGCGAAGCTGCCGGCCGAAGCCCTGGTTCCTCGGTACGCCCGCAATTCTGTCACGCCCGGCATCGTCCATCTCGGCGTCGGCGCCTTCCACCGCGCGCACCAGGCCGCCTATGTCGATGCCTGCCTGGCGGACGGCGAGAGCGATTGGGGCATCGTCGGCGTCTCGCTGCGCAGCCCCGACACGCGCGACGCGCTTCAGCCGCAGGATGGGCTCTACACGCTGGCGATCAGGGACAGCGCCGGCGAACAGCTGCAGGTGATCGGTTCGATCCAGTCCTTGCTCGTCGCTCCGGAGTATCCCGGCGCGGTGCTCGCCGCGCTGACCGACCCGCGCATCCGCATCGTGACGCTCACCATCACCGAGAAGGCCTATCTCAGGGCAGCCGACGGCAGTCTCGACGGCGCGCATCCCGACATCGTCCACGACGTCGCCCACCCCGGATCGCCGAAGACGGCGCATGGCTTTCTCGCCGAATCACTGGCGCGCCGTCGCGCCGCCGGCACGCCGCCTTTCACGGTGCTCTGCTGCGACAACCTTCCGGCCAACGGAGCTACGCTGCACCGGCTGCTGATCGAATTCGCGAAGCTGCGGGATGCCGATCTCGCGCGCCATGTCGCCGACGAAGTTGCCTTCCCGTCCTCCATGGTCGACCGCATCGTGCCGGCGACCACGGATGCCGACCGGACGCGCATCGGCCAACAGCTCGGCCTCGAGGACGCATGGCCGGTAATGACCGAGCCCTTCCGCCAATGGGTGATCGAGGACCGTTTTCCGGCCGGCCGGCCGGCCTGGGAGAAATTCGGCGTCATCATGGTCGAGGATGTCGGTCCCTTCGAGGACATGAAGCTGAGGCTGCTCAACGGCGCGCATTCAGGCATCGCCTATCTCGGCCTGCTCAGCGGCCACGCCACCGTCGACCGCGCCTTTGCCGATCCGTCAATCCGGCAGTTCGTCGACTGGCTTTGGGCCGAAGCCATTCCGACGCTGCCGCAGGATGCCGGGCTCGACACAACCGCCTACACAGCCGAGCTCGCAGATCGGTTTTCGAACACCGCGCTCGCCCACCGCACCGCGCAGATCGCCAATGACGGCAGCCAGAAGCTGCCGCAGCGCATAGTCGCTTCAGCGCTTGCGCGGCTGGAAGCGGGCCTGCTGCCGGAACACCTCTCGCTGGTTGTCGCCGCCTGGATCGCGGCATGCGCCGCGCGCGGCGGTGCTTTGCCAGAAGGCCATTTCACCGATCCGCTCGACGCCGCCCTCGGCGACCTGTTCGGCCGCAATCTGCCGACGGCGGAAACGACGGCAGCCGTGTTCGACCTCGCCGGCTTTGCCAACGGTCACGCGGAACGACAGAGGCTGATCGAGTTTGTTGCCACCCACCTCGTCCATTTCAAGCAAGGCGGCCCGAAGCTGGCCTTTGCCGCGCTCGGCATTGGCAACGAGCCGCCCAGGCTGGCCGATTAGCCAGTTTCTTAACACAGAAGTTTTGACCGGTTGGTTAGTGTGCGTTGGCAGATCCCATGCCTTGGCGATTGGCCGAGACGCCTATCGCGGTCGAGGTTCAGGAGCCTTCAGCTCATCGCCGGCGTTTACGCCGGAGGCGGGAAAAACGGGGCAAACAAAAAGCGGGGCAAGCCCGCTCTTTAAATCGCTTCTCTGCAGCCGAAATTAGGCCGGGATCAGCGCGCCTTCCAGCGTGGTGAGCTGGGCGAGGAACTGCTCGGCGCGGCTGCGCGCCACGTCGTCCTTGGCGTCGGCGGCGTCTTCCCTGGCGTCCTGGATGCGACGCGCCAGGTCCGCGCGGTCGATGTCGTTCACATGCACGGCCGATTCGGCCAGCAGCGTGCAGCCGGACGGCAGGATGTCGGCGAAACCGCCGAACACGACATAGCGGTCTTCCTTGCCGCCGGCCGCCTTTACCGTGACGACACCGGGCTTGATGGTGGTCATCACCGGCGCGTGCTGCGCCATCACCGTCATCTCGCCTTCGGCGCCCGGGATGACGACGGACTCAACCTGCTCGGAAACGAGCAGCCGCTCCGGCGAGACCAGTTCGAACTTGAAAGCTTCAGCCATGATCAATTTTAGCGAATGGTGAATGGTGAATGGTGAATGGCTCAGATGACCTTCACTTCAGCCCGATTTCCTATCCGCTACTCCCTATTCACCATTCACTATTGACCATTCACCGGCTTAAGCCGCTTCAGCCGCGAGGCGCTGGGCCTTCTCGACCGCTTCGTCGATGCCGCCGACCATATAGAAGGCGGCTTCCGGCAGGTGGTCGTAGTCGCCGGCGCAAAGGCCCTTGAAGCCCTTGATGGTGTCGGCGAGGTCGACCAGCTTGCCCGGCGAACCCGTGAACACTTCGGCGACGAAGAACGGCTGCGACAGGAAGCGCTCGATCTTGCGGGCGCGGGCGACGGTCTGCTTGTCCTCTTCGGACAACTCGTCCATGCCCAGGATGGCGATGATGTCCTGCAGCGACTTGTAGCGCTGAAGGATCGACTGCACCTGACGGGCGACCTGGTAGTGCTCCTCGCCGACGACCATCGGGTCGAGCATGCGCGAGGTGGAATCCAGCGGATCGACGGCCGGGTAGATGCCCTTTTCCGAGATCGCGCGGTTGAGCACGGTCGTGGCGTCGAGGTGGGCGAAGGAGGTGGCCGGCGCAGGGTCGGTCAGGTCGTCGGCCGGCACGTAGATCGCCTGCACCGAGGTGATCGAGCCCTTGGTCGTCGTCGTGATGCGCTCCTGCAGCGCGCCCATGTCGGTGGCCAGCGTCGGCTGGTAGCCCACGGCTGAAGGAATGCGGCCGAGCAGCGCCGACACTTCCGAGCCCGCCTGGGTGAAGCGGAAGATGTTGTCGACGAAGAACAGCACATCCTGGCCCTGGTCGCGGAAATATTCGGCGACGGTGAGGCCGGTCAGGCCGACGCGGGCACGCGCGCCCGGCGGTTCGTTCATCTGGCCGTAGACGAGGGCGGCCTTGGAGCCCTGGCCGCCGCCCTTCTTGTTGACGCCCGATTCGATGAACTCGTGATAGAGGTCATTGCCTTCGCGGGTACGCTCGCCGACGCCGGCGAACACCGAGAAGCCGCCGTGGGCCTTGGCGACGTTGTTGATCAGTTCCTGGATCAGCACGGTCTTGCCGACGCCGGCGCCGCCGAACAGGCCGATCTTGCCGCCGCGGGCGTAGGGTGCCAGCAGGTCGAGAACCTTGATGCCGGTGACCAGGATCTGCGCTTCCGTCGACTGGTCGACATAGGCCGGGGCCGGCTGGTGGATGGCGCGCATTTCGATGCCGTCGACCGGGCCTTCCTCGTCGACCGGCTCGCCGATGACGTTGATGATGCGGCCGAGCATGCCCGGACCGACCGGAACCGATATCGGCGCGCCGGTGTCAAAGACGTCCTGCCCGCGGACCAGACCTTCGGTGGAGTCCATGGCAATGCAGCGCACGGTGTTCTCGCCGAGATGCTGGGCAACCTCGAGCACCAGGCGGTTGCCGACATTGTCGGTTTCCAGCGCGTTCAGAATGGCCGGCAGGTGATCTTCGAACTGCACGTCGACGACGGCGCCGATGACCTGGCGGACCTTGCCGGCGGCGCCGACGCGCTTGGCCGCGACGCTCGCCGCGGAAGCCGCGGCCTTGGCCGGAGCGGCCGCCTTCTTCGCCGGAGCGGCGGCCTTCGCGGCTGCTGCCGGGGCCTTTGCCGCCTTCGGGCCCGATGCCTCCTTGGCCGCGGTCTTCGGGGTAGCTGCTTTCGCCATCGTCTTTGCCCTTTTCGTCTATCCGTTGTTCACGCCGCTGCGAGGTCTTGGGACCCCGCCCGCGCGCGCTTAGAGCGCCTCGGCGCCCGAAATGATTTCGATCAGTTCCTTGGTGATCTGCGCCTGCCGCTGGCGGTTGTAGGTGATCGACAGCCTATTGATCATGTCGCCGGCATTGCGCGTCGCATTGTCCATCGCGCTCATCTTGGCGCCCATCTCGCCGGCCGCGTTTTCCAAAAGCGCCCGGAAGATCTGCACCGCGATGTTGCGCGGGATGAGGTCGGAGAGGATCTCGCCCGGCTCCGGCTCGTATTCGTAGACAGCGGTGGCGCCGTTGTCCGTCGCGGCGGCGGCCGAGGCCTGCGCCGCCGGAATGATCTGCTGCGCCGTCGGGATCTGGCTGATCACCGACTTGAACTGCGAATAGAACAGCGTGCAGATGTCGAAGCCGCCTTCGTTGAACAGGTGGATGACCTTGCGCGCAACCGCATCGGCGTTGACGAAGCCGAGCGTCTTGACCTCGCGCAGGTCGACGCGTTCGAGGATCAGCGCGCCGTAGTCGCGGCGCAGGATGTCAAAACCCTTCTTGCCGACGCAGATGATCTTCACCTGCTTGCCGTCGGCCAGCAGCCTGCGGATATGGTCGCGGGCAAGCCGCGCGATCTGCGAGTTGAAGCCGCCGCACAGGCCACGCTCGGCTGTGCAGACGATGAGCAGATGCACATCGTCCTTGCCGGTGCCCGTCATCAGCGCCGGGGCATCGCCGCCGCCGCCGATTGCCTGGGTGATGTTGGCCAGAACCGCGCCCATGCGCTCGGAATACGGTCTGGCTGCTTCCGCCGCCTCCTGCGCGCGACGCAGCTTCGCCGCGGCGACCATCTGCATCGCCTTGGTGATCTTCTGCGTCGCCTTGACCGAGGCGATGCGGTTACGAAGGTCTTTTAACGAAGCCATGCTTCAAACCTGATCCCGTGCGTCCGGCTTCGTTCAAGCGAAGGTCTTGGCGAAAGCGTCGATTTCCGCCTTGAGCTTGGCGCGCAGATCGTCCGACAGCGCCTTCTCCTTGCGGATGCCGTCGAGCACGTCCTTGCCGGCCGAGCGCATGTGGCTGAGCAGGCCATGCTCGAACTTGCCGACCTGGTTGAGCGGCAGCTTGTCGAGATAGCCGTTGACGCCGGCGAAGATCACCGCGACCTGCTCTTCCGTCTTCAGCGGCGAGAACTGCGGCTGCTTCAAGAGTTCCGTCAGGCGCGAACCGCGGTTCAAGAGGCGCTGCGTGGCGGCGTCGAGGTCCGAGCCGAACTGCGCGAAGGCCGCCATTTCGCGGTACTGCGCGAGTTCGCCCTTGATCGAGCCTGCGACCTGCTTCATCGCCTTGATCTGCGCCGAGGAGCCGACGCGCGACACCGACAGGCCGACGTTCACCGCCGGACGGATGCCCTGGAAGAACAGATTGGTCTCGAGGAAGATCTGGCCGTCGGTGATCGAGATCACGTTGGTCGGGATGTAGGCCGACACGTCGTTGGCCTGCGTCTCAATGACCGGCAGCGCGGTCAGCGAGCCAGCGCCGTTGTCGTCGTTGAGCTTGGCGGCACGCTCGAGCAGGCGCGAATGCAGGTAGAAGACGTCGCCCGGATAGGCTTCGCGGCCCGGCGGGCGGCGCAGCAAGAGCGACATCTGGCGATAGGCGACGGCCTGCTTCGACAGATCGTCATAGCTGATCAGCGCATGCATGCCGTTGTCGCGGAAATACTCGCCCATGGTGCAGCCGGCGAACGGCGCCAGGAACTGCATCGGCGCCGGGTCGGACGCTGTGGCGGCGATGATGATGGAGTAGTCGAGCGCGCCGCGCTCCTCCAGCACCTTGACGAACTGCGCGACGGTCGAGCGCTTCTGGCCGACAGCGACGTAGACGCAGTAGAGCTTTTCCTTCTCCGGGCCGTTGTCGTGCACCGACTTCTGGTTCAGCATCGTGTCCAGGATGATGGCGGTCTTGCCGGTCTGGCGGTCGCCGATGACCAGCTCGCGCTGGCCGCGGCCGACCGGGATCAGCGCGTCGATGGCCTTGAGGCCGGTCGACATCGGCTCATGCACCGACTTGCGCGGAATGATGCCGGGCGCCTTGACGTCGACGCGCTTGCGTTCGGTCGCCTGGATGGGGCCCTTGCCGTCGATCGGGTTGCCGAGGGCGTCGACGACGCGGCCGAGCAGGCCGGGGCCGACCGGAACGTCGACGATGGCGCCGGTGCGCTTGACGGTGTCGCCTTCCTTGATGTCGCGGTCGTTGCCGAAAATGACGACGCCGACATTGTCGGCTTCGAGGTTCAGCGCCATGCCGCGGATGCCGCCCGGGAACTCGACCATCTCGCCGGCCTGGACATTGTCGAGGCCGTAGACGCGGGCAATGCCGTCACCGACGGACAGTACCTGACCGACTTCGGAGACCTCGGCCTCCTTGCCGAAATTCTTGATCTGGTCTTTCAGAATTGCGGAAATTTCCGCGGCGCGGATGTCCATCAGCCGACCTCTTTCAGTGCAAGCTTGAGCGAATTGAGTTTGGTTTTGAGCGACGTATCGATCTGGCGCGAGCCCATCTTGACGATCAGTCCGCCGAGCAGCGACGGATCGACGGTCATGGCGATGGCCACATCCTTGCCGGCGATGCTCTTCAGCGTCGCCTTCAGTTCAGTCTGCTGCGCGGCCGTCAGCGCATGCGCCGAGGTGACCTCGGCGGACGCCTCGCCGCGATGGTCGGCGGCGATCTGGCGGAACGCCTTGATCATGCCGGGCACCGCGAACAGG
>NZ_RZSB01001099.1:0-1361 GCF_004023285.1 Mesorhizobium sp. M2A.F.Ca.ET.067.02.1.1 | reverse complement strand
TCCATGCCGTGTGGCCCCTCACGCGCGCGCTGACGCCGAAGGTTCGCGTGGTCATCGACGCGCTTGTCGGGCATTTCGCGGCGCCGCTTTGGGATGCCGCCTGAACATTGCGCCTGTCATCTTCCAAAAATACCGGCAGGCTATTTTCGAATGCGCTGCAGCAATGCTATTGACCGCCCATGCTTTACGTTGAAATCGCCGTCGTTGCCGTCCTCATCTTGGTGAACGGCCTTTTGTCGATGTCGGAGCTTGCCATCGTCTCGTCGCGGCCCGCCCGCCTCAAGGCGATGATCGACCGCAACATCAAGGGTGCCGGCCGCGCGCTGGCGCTGGGCTCGAACCCCGGCAAGTTCCTGTCCTCGGTGCAGATCGGCATCACCCTGGTGGGCGTTCTCTCAGGCGCGTTCTCGGGCGCGACGCTTGGTGAGCGGCTGGCGCAATATCTGGCGTCGACCGGCATCCGCGAAAACATCGCCGACCCCGTCGGTGTCGGCATCGTCGTCGCCTTGATCACCTATGCCTCGCTGATCGTCGGCGAGCTGGTGCCGAAGCAGATCGCGCTCAAGGACCCGGAACGCGTCGCGGTCAGGGCCGCGCCGGCAATGACGATCCTCGCCACCGTCTCGGCGCCGCTGGTCTTCCTGCTCGACCTCTCCGGCCGCGCCGTGCTGTGGCTGCTCGGCCAGGCCGGCGAAGCGGAAGAGAAGGTCACTGACGAGGAGATCAAGATGCTGGTCGCCGAGGCCGAGCACCATGGCACCATCGAATCCGACGAGCGCCGCATGATCGCCGGCGTGATGCGGCTCGGCGACCGCGCCGTGCGCGCCGTGATGACGCCGCGCACGGAGGTCGACTGGCTCAACCTGCAATCCGACGAGACGGTGACCCGAAAGCTTCTGATGGAAACGCAGCACTCGCGATTGCCGGTCGGCGACGGCAATGTCGACGCCACGGTAGGCGTCATCCAGACGCGCGACGTGCTGGCCGCCCTTCTCGCCGGCAGGGTGCTGGATCCGCGCCAGCACGTGCGCGCCGCACCCATCGTGCATGACCAGGCCGACGCGCTCGACGTGCTGCAGAAGCTCCGGGAATCGGATGTGCCGATGGCACTGGTGCATGATGAGTACGGCCATTTCGAAGGCATCGTCACGCCGGCCGACATCCTCGAAGCGATCACCGGCGTGTTCCGCTCCGACCTCGAGGCCGGCGAGGAGGAGAACGCCGTCAAGCGCGACGACGGCTCCTGGCTGCTCGCGGGCTACATGCAGGCCGACGAGATGGCCGAGGTGCTGGGCATCGACCTGCCGGAGAACCGCGACTACGAGACCGTCGCCGGCTATGTGCTGTCGCATCTCCACCAC
>NZ_RZSB01001098.1:0-1365 GCF_004023285.1 Mesorhizobium sp. M2A.F.Ca.ET.067.02.1.1 | reverse complement strand
ATTTCGGCGAAATCACCGTGCCGTCGCTCGCCTTGCCGCCCATCAGATAGGTGAGCACGGCTTTCGGCGACAGGCTCCAGCCGGCAGGCTTTTGCCGGTCGTCGCCGCGCGCCAGCGCCTGCAGTTCGGCGGCGTAGACCTGTTCGGCCGGAAGGCGGATGGCTGCGTTCATGCGATCTTCTCCGGGTTGATCATCTGGTTGGATTTCCGCCCAGCGCCGCGTTGAGGCGCAACAGGCTAAGCGATGGGGATGCAGGCGGCAGCCCGGCGGCGACGACCTCGCTGATCAATTTTTCGGCCGTCGCCGGACTGGCCAGAAAGCCTATGGCTTCGAGATACTGCTCGGCGTTTCGTTTCACGACGTCGTTGTCGCCCGAGACGGCGGATCGCAACGCGGAAAGCGTCTTGCCCTTTGCAAGGTCGCCCCACTCCAGCCAGCCTGCCTCAGCGCCTTCGACCATGTTGAGCGCGGCCAGATTTTGCGCGTCGTTCAGGATCTGCCTAATCAGGACACGCTTCCTGCCGCTGTCCAAACGCGCCGTGAGTTGGAGGCCGAGAATCGCCAGCCTGCCGCCGGCTGCGGCAAGCAGATCCGCCAGAGAGGCCACCGCCGCGTCGCCGCCGGACGCCGCGACCATTCGAACCAGAAAGAGATCGGCGCCGTCATCGACACCAAACTGCCATGCGCCGATGAAATCGCTCTCCGTCTTGCCGAAGTGGCCGACGAGATCGCCGAAGTAACAGGTGGCGAACAAGTCGGCGCGACGTGCTTGCTGCGCCTGTGACTTGGGTTTTATCGGCGCGTAGGTGGAGCGGCGGCGGATGAAACCGGATTTGCCTTCCTCGATGAAAGCGGATAGCTCGATCGCCGGATCTTCGGTTTGGCCTTCAGTGATGCTACGTTCTCCCAGTCTTGCCAGGAGTCGGCCGGCCATTTCGCGCACCTTTCCTGAGCGATCGGCGGACAGGCTCTTCAGAAATGGCACATCATCGGCACCAAGGCCGAAGCGCATGAGTTCGATGAGCGCAAGCCTGACCTCGGCGGGCTCGCTCGCTCCCTTGGTCTCGATAAGGGCCCGCGCCAAGGCGGGTGCGGAGCGCCGCAAATCGATCAGTGCGCTACGGCGCGCGGCGGGATAGAAATCATCCCAGGTTTCCGCCGTCAGATGCTCGCGGCGGAGCTGTTTTTCGCCATCCGCGCCCGCCTGCCAGTCGACCCAGGGAGCGTAGACCTCCGGACCATTCTGATCCGACGCAGCCGGCATCCAGTCCATCGGATGGGTGACGAAGCCACGGCTGGCGACGAGCGTGGCCACGCGGGTCTTGAGCCTTGCATCGGCCGCATATTTCAATGCGGCACGCAGC
>NZ_RZSB01001097.1:0-1365 GCF_004023285.1 Mesorhizobium sp. M2A.F.Ca.ET.067.02.1.1 | reverse complement strand
CTCTAAGCGGGCCAGCGCGTTGAGCGAGACGATCGCCTTGTCCGCAAGCTCCTGCTGTGGGCTGGAGAACCCGCACGGGCAGCGAACTCTCCGCCCCCGAGACCCCGGCAGCTTCAGTCGCAGCCGCCTCTATCTCGCGGCCGCGGCCACTTCCCGGCAAAGTCGTGGGAGAGGACACAGCAGATGCGATCGCGCCGCGTTATTCCTTTACCGCGCCGGTCATCGAGGAGACGTAGTGCTCGACAAAGAATGAATAGAGAATCACCACCGGCAGCGACCCAATCAGCGCCCCTGCCATAAGCGCACCCCATTCGTAGACGTCGGAGCGGACCAGCTCGGTGAGCACGCCAACCGGTACCGTCTTCTTTTCCGACGATTGAATGAAGGTCAACGCATAAATGAACTCGTTCCACGATAGCGTGAAGGCGAAGATGCCCGCAGATATCAGACCAGGTACTGACAGCGGCAGCACGATCTTGGTGAGGATCTGCAAACGGCTAGCGCCATCGATCAGAGCGCATTCTTCCAATTCGAACGGGATCGACCGAAAATAGCCCATCAGCAGCCAGGTGCAGAAAGGAATGAGGAAGGTGGGGTAGGTGAGGATCAGCGCGAACGGTGTGTCATAGAGGCCGAGATTGAACACCATCAGGGACAGTGGGATGAATAGAATCGAAGGCGGCACAAGATAGGCCAGGAACACTGCCAGGCCGACCTGCCGCGCGCCCGAGAATCGCAGGCGTTCGATGGCATAGGCCGCCAGCACCGCTGCCAACAGCGACAGGAAAGTGGCGGCCGTCGAGATGATGAGAGTGTTGAGCAGCCAACCAGGATAAGAGGTCTCAAACAACAGATAACGTATGTGCTGCAATGTCGGATGAACAACCCAGAATGGGTTGTAGTTCACGTAGTCGGTCATCTCGGCATTCGGCTTAATGGCTGTGACCGTCATCCAGTAGAAGGGGAACAGGAGTACGATCATGAACACCAGCAGCGGCAGGTAGATCGTCACCACCCGGCGGGGCAGACTTTGCAGGTAGCCCATGCCCCCTTCGTCGGTATCAACGCGCCCGGCTTGCTTGATCGCGGCCATGTTCAGTCTCCGCCGCCTTGCTGCCATCTGCGCCGTTGCAAGCCGAAATAGCTGAACAGGATCGCCGCCAGCAGGAAGGGGATCATGGCGACGGCGATCGCCGCGCCCTCTCCGAGTTGGCCCCCAGCAATGCCGCGTTGGAAAGATAATGTCGCCATCAAATGCGTGGCGTTCACCGGGCCGCCACGAGTGAGCACATAGATCAGTTGGAAATCGGTGAAGGTGAAGAGCACCGAGAAAGTCATGGTGATGGCAATGATCGGCGTCAGCAG
>NZ_RZSB01001096.1:0-1373 GCF_004023285.1 Mesorhizobium sp. M2A.F.Ca.ET.067.02.1.1 | reverse complement strand
TCATAATTGTCCTGGAAATCGACCGTTTCCTTGTCGATATCCTCCAGGAGTTCATGCGCGACCTTGGTGAGCCGCGACTCGGTGTAGCGCATGGCCGCGGGCGGATCGGCGTCGATGGAGCCGAAGTTGCCCTGCCCGTCGATCAGAGGCACGCGCAGCGACCAGTCCTGCGCCATGCGAACCAGCGCGTCATAGATCGAGGCGTCGCCATGCGGATGGTATTTACCCATCACGTCGCCGACGATGCGCGACGATTTCACATGCTTGCGGTTCCAGTGGTAACCGCCTTCCTGCATGGCGTAGAGGATGCGGCGATGGACGGGCTTCAGGCCGTCGCGCACGTCTGGCAGCGCGCGGCTGACGATCACGCTCATGGCGTAATCGAGATAGGAGCGCTGCATCTCCTCGATGATCGAAATCGGCTCGATGCCGGTGGGGCCGCCGTCCGGCCCGCGCGGTGTCTTCTGGTCGGTCAAATCAGGTCACAATCCAGTCGGGAATCACTGCATGCTTATATAGGAAGCCTTGCCGAAACTCCAATGTCGGCCGGACTTTTCCAGAGACAATTTTGATGGTAATTTCAAATGGATACCGCTGATTGCGACGATATGGCCACCGTCGTTTTCGCCGTCATGCGGCAAGGTCGGCGATGGATCGGGCAAAAACCGCAACTGCTGTGAAGCTGGCCTCATGGCTACCCATGCGGGCCCTCAGCGGCTGGAGCGTCAAGGACCTCAACGGCGATCTGGCGGCCGGCATCACGCTGGCCGCGATCGCCATTCCCGAGCAGATGGCGACGGCGCGCCTTGGCGGTTTCGCGCCGCAGATCGGCTTTTTCAGTTTCGTCGCCGGCTCTGTCGCCTTCGCGCTGCTCGGCGCCAACCGCCAGCTGTCGGCCGGCGCGGATTCGACGATCACGCCCTTGTTCGCCGGCGGTCTGGCGCTGATCGCCACCTCGGGCTCGCCGCATTACCTGGCGCTGGCGGCCATGCTGGCCCTGATGGTGGGGCTGCTGGTGGCGCTCAGCGGCGTCTTCCGTCTCGGCTGGATCGCCGATCTGCTGTCCGTGCCGGTCACGACGGGTTTCCTCGCCGGCATTTCGGTCCATATCATCGTCTCGCAACTGCCTTCCTTGCTCGGCCTGCCGGCCGAAAGAGGCGAGACCGTGCGGCGAGTCGGCGAGATAGCCGCCAATATCCACCTCACCAATCCCTGGAGCCTGGCAATCGGCCTCGGTGTCTTCGCCATCGTCTTCGCCGCCGGACAGGTCAGCGCGCGGATCCCGGCGGCGTTGATCGGCATGGTCCTGGCGACGCTTGGCGTCGTCTCCTTCGATTTGAGGAACCGTGGCGTCGAGGTGCTCGGCGCCTTGC
>NZ_RZSB01001095.1:0-1385 GCF_004023285.1 Mesorhizobium sp. M2A.F.Ca.ET.067.02.1.1 | reverse complement strand
CGGTACAACGTCGTGCCGACGATGCCGCGTTCGCCGGCGCGGTAGGCGCCGTTGCGCCTGGCGGCGGCGGTCTGCACGCGGTTCTGGATATAGCCCTGCTGCAGGCTGGTGAGCACGCCGCCCTCGGCCTCGATGCGCTGGAATTCTTCCCAGGCGGCGGCGCAGAGATCGTCGGTCAGCGCCTCGACCGCGCCCGAGCCGCTGGCGGGGTCGGCGACTTGGCCGAGATGGCTCTCCTCGGCCATGATCAGCTGCGCGTTGCGGGCGATGCGGCGGGCAAAGCCCGCCGGCAGCCCATGCGCGATCGGGTGCGGCAGGATCGAGATCGAATCGGCGCCGCCGGTTGCCGCCGCGAAGGCTGCGATCGCCGTGCGCAATATGTTGGTCTCCGGGTCGGCCATCGTCATCATGCGGTAGGAGGTCTCGGCATGGATGCTGGCGGTCGAGGCCGGGATCGAGCAGGCTTCCTGGATGCGCGCCCACAGCTTGCGTAACGCCCGCACCTTGGCCATCGACAGGAACTGGTCCTGGTCGACGCTGAGCGCGAAGCCGATATACGGTGCCGCATAGACCAGCGGCTGGCGCGCCTTCTCGAACATCCTGAGATAGGACACGACGGAGGCCATCATCGTGCCGAGCTCCTGCGCCTCGGTGGCGCCGGCATTGTGGAAGACGCGGCCGTCGGCCTCCAGCAGCACGCCCGGCACGCCCATCGAGAAGAAATGCGCCAGCGACTGCGGCATCGATTCCTGCAGCGCCTCGATCGAGGTGCGCAGCCGTCCGGTGCCGGCGAAGATCGCCGCTGGGTCGATACCGAAGGACAGGTTTAGCTTGGTCGGATCGGAGCGGCGTTTGCTCAGGAAGGCGAGCAGCCAGTCGGCCACGGCGCGGCTCCAGGGATGGGCGTCGATGCGCACCTGCACGCGGTTGAGCGGCACGCCGTCGAGCACCCTTTCCAACGCTTCCGCGGTGCGCGGCAGGCCGTAGCCGAAGGCATTCGGCGCTCCCTCGAAGACAAGCGACAGGCCGGTGGCGCCATGGGCGATGTCTTCCAGGGCTTGCGCGCTGGCCCGGGCGATGTCCGGGTCGTCGACGCGCTGGCTGACGATCCAGGGCGCCGCCGGGTTTGTGCGCGGCCATGGATCGGCGGCCGTCGCGCGCTGGCTGAGCGGCTCGATGCGGATGCCGTCGTCGCTGTGGGAAACCAGCCTGTCCTCGAAGGAGCCGCCGGCAAGCGCCTTTTCGGCGAGCGCCAGCCAGCGCTGGCGGTCAGCGTTCTGAAGGTCGACTTCCCTGGTCAAGGCGCCGGCGCCCATCCGCACTCCTGATTTTTCTGCCGCATCAATTCGAACCGTCAGTCTAAGGTTCCCTGTCCGATATCACAA
>NZ_RZSB01001094.1:0-1385 GCF_004023285.1 Mesorhizobium sp. M2A.F.Ca.ET.067.02.1.1 | reverse complement strand
AACATCGGAAATCAGGTGCCGGCAGGCTGCCGCAGCCGGATAATGGTTTTCAAGCCGTCGCCCTGCCCCGCCAAAAGACGCTCATAAGCGGCGGGAATATCGTCCAGGCCGATCTCGCGATCGATCAGGCTGATCAGTGGTCCGGACAGCTCCGCCAGCATCCCGATGGCGTCGGGCAGCTCATCGGCAAAGGCATGGCAGCCCAGCAGACCGATCTCGCGCTCGACCAGCATGTTGGGGTCGATGTCGAGGCGGCCGTGGAAAATGCCGACCAGCGCCACGGTGGCGCCGGAACCCAGAACACCCAGCAACTGGTTGAGCGCGGCGATGCTGCCGGTGGCCTCGACGGCCGCAAGCAGAGGCGCGTCGGCGGTGGCTTCGGCAATGGCCTCGCGGTCGAGATCGACGATGGTGGCGCCGGTCACCCGGGCGACACGCTCGCAGCGCGCCTTGTTGCGGTCGGCGATCAGCACCCTGCCCGGGAGCGTCCGCGACAGGAGCAGCGCCGCCAAGCCGCCGATGGTGCCGCAGCCCACGACAAGCACCGAACCCGCGGTCTTCGGCAGGCGCCGCACAGCATGCAGCGCGACGGCGAGCGGCTCGGCCATGGCCGCCACTCTTTCATCCAGCGCGGCGTCGATGAGATGCAGCAGGCGCGCCGGCAGCACCGTCTGCTCGGCAAAGCCGCCGTCGCATACTTCGCCGACGAAGCCCAGCGAGGCGCACAGATGCCGCCTGCCCGCGCGGCATTGCGCGCATTCCCCGCACCAGAAGCGGGAATCGGCGACCACCCGGTCACCCACGGCGACGGTGCCGACGCCCTCGCCGACCGCGACCACCGTGCCGGTCAGTTCATGGCCGGCCGTCGACGGCGCGCGGCTTATCCATTGGCCGGTGCGGAAATTGTGGAGGTCGGAACCGCAGATGCCGGCGGCGTCGACATTGAGCTTCACCCAGCCCGGCTCGGGAGGCCCTGGCGCGGCGATATTCTCGACGCGCAGGTCGCCGGGTCCATGCAGTCTGGCGGCCTTCATCGCCGTCAGGCGCCGAGATAGCGGTCGCGGATTTCCGAGACCGCGTTCTCGTGCGAGCTGAACCCCTCATAGCGGGCAAGCCTGCGGGCATGGCCGGCAAGCTCCGGATAGGCGGCCGAGGTCACATAACCGACCGACGAACGTTTCAGGAAATCCGTCACCGAAAGCGGCCCGTAAGTGCGCGCCCAGCGGCTGGTCGGCAGCACCGCATTCGGCCCGAGGACGAAATTGGCGAGCGTCACCGGCGTGTGCGGACCCATGAGGATCTCGGCCGCCTCGGTGATGTGGCCGAGATGCGCGAACGGCTCTCTGGACAGGATTTCGAGGTGCTCGGGCGCATAGTCGTTGATG
>NZ_RZSB01001093.1:0-1387 GCF_004023285.1 Mesorhizobium sp. M2A.F.Ca.ET.067.02.1.1 | reverse complement strand
CACCAGCACCGAAAGCGTCAAAGCCAGGAAGGGCGGTTCGACCAGGAGCTTGGCGAGATCGTATTTCTGGCCGATGCCGTGCAGCGTCAGGTCGAACATGACCGCGCCCTTGGCGGGCTCCAGCATGGCGATCATGTCGAGCGCTGCGGCCGCCGTCTGCTCGCCCTTCAGCCCGGCATTGTTGATGAAATCGGGATCGGTGAGGATGTAGAAGGGTTCGTTGTCGAGTTCGGTGAGGATGGCTTTGCCGTCACCGGCCGCGATCAGCGGGTGATCGTCCGCCACCCATTGCAGTTCGTCCGGCACGGCGATCTTGCGGCCTTGGACATCGATCGTGTCGACCTTCGGCTTGCCTTCGCCGAGCTTCGCCTTGGCGATGCGGCCGAGCCAGTCGTTGACGACCGAGTTCGGCAGCCGTTCGATTTTCGTTTCCCAACCGTCACGGCCCAGCAATGGCATGGTCTGCCATTTCGGCAACACGAACAGCGTGTCCTTGCCTGAGCGCAGCTTGATGAGGTGATCGAGCGCGGCCGGGTCGCTGCCCGGCGCGATGGTGACGACGAGCAGGAAGGTGGAAGCCAGCGGCGACTCCAGGTCCTTCTCGCCGCGCTCCATCGGCGGCGCCTGTCTAGTGGTGAGCTTCAGCCATTCGACAAGCCCGGCATAACCGGTGCCGCCTTTCGAAAACGGCGTGGCGCCGCCTTCAGGCTGGCGGAAATCGGGCGCATAGGTGGACAGGAGGAAGAAGCCTGCAGCGGCCAGAAGACTGGCGAAAATGCCCCAGAACAACGTCTTGCGGCTGAACGGCTCCTGCGCTGCTTCCGTCGTTGCCACGCTCATGCCCAGGCGTCCCGGAAGGCGAAGCGCTCATAGGCGCCGCGCGCCTGCTGCCACCCTTCGGCGCCGACGGGCCGCCGGGCAAACAGCGCGGCTTCGACGATGCGGGCGATCTCGCTGAAGGCGGCGCGGGGCCGGCTGGGGATCGAGCTGGCGGCCGCGATGTCGCGCGCGGTGAGCGACGGTCGCAGGAAGTCCGGTATGTGGGTCGCGATGTCGGCGACGCTGCGGCGCAGCAGAAGATGCACCGCCTCGTCAAACTCGCCGCGGGCGGCGAGCGCATCGGCCTCGGAGAGCAGGACCTGGGCGACTTCAGCGTCCGGACGCCATTCCTCCTTCTCCTCGGTCTCCTGGCGCTTGCGCCGCCAGGACAGGCGCCAGGCGACGCCTTTGGCTTCAAGGACGAGCAGAAAAGCGATAATCGCGACGCCGAGGATCACCGCGCCCCAGAACAGATAGATCATGTAGGGGCCGAGCTTG
Organism: Mesorhizobium sp. M2A.F.Ca.ET.067.02.1.1; assembly: GCF_004023285.1. Lineage (NCBI taxonomy): Bacteria > Pseudomonadati > Pseudomonadota > Alphaproteobacteria > Hyphomicrobiales > Phyllobacteriaceae > Mesorhizobium > Mesorhizobium sp. M2A.F.Ca.ET.067.02.1.1. Next base: position 70 of record NZ_RZSB01001093.1, on the reverse strand, counting down.
GCCAGGCCATCCAGCAGCGGCTTCAGCCACTGCGGCGGCTCGGGCCGCACATAGGTCGGCAGCCCGAACT
>NZ_RZSB01001092.1:0-1387 GCF_004023285.1 Mesorhizobium sp. M2A.F.Ca.ET.067.02.1.1 | reverse complement strand
GACGGGATCTCGGCGACCGTCGTCGGGCAGGGGGCCGAGATGGTCTCGCTACGCGATGGCGACGGCACCGAGCTTCTGTGGCAGGCAGGCCCCGCCTGGCGGCGCCACTCGCCGGTCCTGTTCCCGATCGTCGGCCGGCTGAAGGGCGATCAGCTGCGGCATCGCGGCCAAACCTATCCGATGACGCAGCACGGCTTTGCCCGCGACCGGCGCTTTGCCTGGGCGGAGCAGGGGCCGACCTCATGCACATTGGTCCTGTCGGATGACGCCGAAACGCGGACGCACTATCCCTTCGCCTTTCGCTTGGCCATTAGCTACGAGCTGACGCCCCAGCAGCTTGGCGTGACGTTCGAGATCACCAACACCGGCGGCGAACATTTGCCGGCCTCGATCGGCGCGCATCCGGCGTTCAACTGGCCGCTGCTGCCGGAACTGCGCAAGGAAGCCTATCGGCTGACCTTCGCCAACCATGAGCCGGCGCCGATCCGCCGCCTGAAGGACGGCCTGCTGCTGCCGGACCCACTACCGACGCCGGTCGAGGGAAAGACGCTGCCGCTGTCCGAAAAATTGTTCGTCGACGACGCCGTCATTCTCGACAAGCCGGTGAGCAATAGCGTGCGCTACGCCGCCGAGCGCGGGCCGGCGATCGAGATGTCATGGCAGGGCTTCAACGAGCTGGGCATCTGGTCCAAGCCCGGCGGCGCGCCTTTCCTGTGCATCGAGCCCTGGCACGGCATCGCCAGCCCCGTCGATTTCGACGGCGAGTTCACCGACAAGCCTGGCGTCATGCTGATCGAGCCGGGTGCCCGGCGCGTCCTGAGCTACCGGATCGTCCTCAGCCGGGAACGGTAGGGCATGGCATACGCCATCAAGACCGGGATCGAGGACACGCGGGCGAGAACGTTCGTCTTCGCCGCCCAGAAGACCATGTATGGCGGCAAGCGCATTGCGGAAGGCGACGTCATCTTCCTGTTCGCCAGCGAGAACGAAGGCGGGCAGGGGCTTGTCGCACGCGGCGTCGTGACCTCATCGGAGGCCACACCCAGGCGTCCCGATCTCGAACGGCAGACGCCGTGGGTCAGTGTCTCAGTCCGCCGTACCGGCTTGGCGACGAAACGGCTGGGCCGCAATGAGCTCAAGCGCTTCAGGGACTGGAAGGACGGCCGGCCCGAGACCGAGCTCAGCTTCAAATTCTACCGCCAGGCGACGAACAAGATCGTCGGCATCTCGGACGCGACGGCGGCATTTCTCGAAGGGTTTTTCTAGCTCCGGTTTCTTCCGATGCTAGCCCTCCAAGCGTGGCTGCCGCACGATCGCACCTATCGCATTGACGAGAAGCCGCGCCGCGGTCAGCGCCGACAGGCCGTCATCGGCGGGTGGGTAGAGT
>NZ_RZSB01001091.1:0-1392 GCF_004023285.1 Mesorhizobium sp. M2A.F.Ca.ET.067.02.1.1 | reverse complement strand
CTCAAGCGCGAGCCCATCCCGGTCAGCGAGATCGTCGTCGGCCTGCAATGCGGCGGCTCGGACGGCATGTCGGGCATCACCGCCAACCCGGCATTGGGCGCCGCTGTCGACATCCTGGCCGGCGTCGGTGGCATCGGCATCCTGTCGGAGACGACCGAGATCTACGGCGCCGAGCACCTGCTCGCCTATCGCGCCGCCTCGCCCGAGATCGCCGCCAAGCTCGATGGCTTCGTGAAATGGTGGGAGGACCATACCGCCAAGCACGGCGCTTCGATCGACAACAACCCCTCGCCCGGCAACAAGCGCGGCGGCCTGACCACGATCCTCGAGAAGTCGCTGGGCGCCGTCGCCAAGGGCGGCCAGACCCCGCTCAACGGCGTCTTCGGCTATGCTGAGAAGGTTTCGGGCCACGGCCTGGTGTTCATGGACACGCCCGGCTACGACCCGGTCTCGGCCACCGGCCAGGTGGCGGGCGGCGCCAATGTCATCGTCTTCACCACCGGCCGCGGCTCCTGCTTCGGCTGCCGGCCGACGCCGTCGATCAAGGTCGCCACCAACTCGACCATGTACCACCAGATGGAAGAGGACATGGACGTCAATTGCGGCGTCATCGCCTCGGGTGAGAAGACCATTGCCGGCATGGGCCGCGAGATCTTCGAGCTGATCATCGAGACGGCGTCCGGCCGCAAGACCAAGAGCGAGGCGTTCGGCTACGGCGACAACGAGTTCGTGCCCTGGCATCTCGGCGCGACGCTTTAGTCCGAAAGTCAATATTGCGGCGGAAGCCGGGAACCCGGCCTTCCATCTGCGACCTTGTGAGGGAATAAATATTCCATATTGACATAATAATGGAATTATTGTTCCATGTCGATAAGGAGGAACGGGAAGCATCCATCTGCCGCCAAGGTGGAGCCGGTATGGCAGAACAGACCTCACCCGCATCAAACAAACGGCAGCAGACACCGCTTGCATCGGCCATGGCAATGCTCTATCAAAAAATGGTATCTGTTTTTTATTGATAAAGTTCTGTTTGGGCCGCGCCTATCCAGATGGAGCTTCCGAAACCTTCACCAGGCGACTTAGGGAGGAACCTAATGAAATTCGTGACCAGCCTTCTCAACCGCCGTGCTTTCGTGGCCCTGGCCGCGGCGTCGATGCTTGCCGGCGCCATGCATTCCGCACCCGCCTCGGCGGCCGACGTGACCATTCCGATCATCGTCAAGGACACCACCTCCTTCTACTGGCAGATCGTGCTGGCCGGCGCCCGCAAGGCCGGCAAGGACCTCGGCATCAACGTGCCGGAGCTCGGCGCCCAGGCCGAGACCGACATCAATGGCCAAGTCTCGATCCTCGAAAACGCCGTCGCCAGCAACCCGGCGGCGATCGTGATCT
>NZ_RZSB01001090.1:0-1396 GCF_004023285.1 Mesorhizobium sp. M2A.F.Ca.ET.067.02.1.1 | reverse complement strand
GATCGACTGGGCGGCCGACATGAACTTGCGCGGATTGGGTATGGTTTCGAGATACATCACGATGGCGCGCGTGTGGAAATCGCCCGCCAGCATGTCGAGGCAGTCGCCGACATCGACGTCCGCCATGTCGCCGAGGGAGATGATCCGGGAAAAGCCGACATTGTTCTCGGCCGCCCAGTCGATCAGCGACGTGGCGATGGCGCCGGACTGCGAGATCAGCGCAATGTTCCCGGGCCGCGCAGCCATATGGGCGAAACCGGCGTTGAGCTTCGCCGGGGGAACCATCAGCCCGACAGTGTTCGGGCCAATGATGCGCATGAGCGAGGGCTTGGCCGCATCGAGCATCGCCTGGCGCAGACCATTGGCGTGATTGAGCCCCGCGGTGATGACGACGGCGGCTCGCGTCCCCTTCTCGCCCAGTTCCCGCACGATGTCGGGCACAGTCTCGGGAGGGGTCACGATCACGGCCAGATCGGGAACCCCCGGCAGATCGGCGACCCTGCCGTAGCAGCGGTGGCCGACCACCTGCGCATGTTTGGGATTGACCGGCCAGATCTCCCCCTCGAAGCCGCCGCCGACGATGTTGTCGAAGACAACGCGGCCGACCGAGCCAACGCGCTCGGTCGCGCCGACGACAACGACGGATTTCGGTGAGACCGCGTATTCAAGATTTCGGATTGTCATCCTGGAGAACTCCTTGCCGCCACATTCACCGAAGGCGGCTGGCATTCATTGCGCTGGATCAAAGCGCCATCCGACCCCGGCGGCTAGCTACTGCCCTCAAGCTGTCGCTGCTGGCGAAGATCGCCATGGAAGGAGGATCCGATGAGCTATTACTTCAGCAAGAGCCTCGACATGCCGTTCGCGGCGGCGATCGAACACGTCACCAGAAAGCTTGCCGGCAAGGGCTTCGGCATCCTGACGAGGATCGATGTCCAGCACACGATGAAGGTCAAGCTGGGCGTCGACTTCAAGCCATACATGATCCTCGGCGCCTGCAATCCGCATTTCGCATGGCGCGCGCTGCAGGCCGAGGACAAGATCGGCGCGATGCTGCCCTGCAACGTGATCGTGACCGAGACCGCCCCCGGCAAGACCGAGGTGGCGGCGGTCGATCCGATGGTGGCGATGGGAGCGATCGACAACCCGCAACTTGCCGCGACGGCAAAGGATGTCCGGCTTTTGCTGCGGGAAATGATCGACGAGCTTTGACGGCCGTCATGAACGAATCCGTGCTGCGGCGCGCGCTGCTGATCATCGCCGTTCTCGGCCTGACGCTCGGACTGGGCGTCTGGCGAAACGGTATCGACATCGCCTCGCCCGATACGATCTGGACAGCGGCAACGCTGCCCGTCGTGGCGGCGCTTGCCATCTCGATCTTGCGGGATTTCTGGAT
>NZ_RZSB01000108.1:0-11560 GCF_004023285.1 Mesorhizobium sp. M2A.F.Ca.ET.067.02.1.1 | reverse complement strand
AAACCTATCCGTTCCTTGACCAGAGGCTGGCGCGCCGGTTTACGCGGCTCTACGGCACGCGCGCGGAGAAGCTGCTCGGGCTCGCCAAGTCGAATGCCGATCTTGGCCGCAATTTCGGCGCCGATCTTTTCGAGGTGGGGGTTCGCTATCTCGCCGAGAACGAATGGGCGGTCACCGCCGATGACGTGCTGTGGCGCCGCACCAAGCGCGGCCTGCATTTCAGCCGCGAGCAGACGGCGGCACTGGAAGAATTCATGCGAGGGCTGAGCAGCCGTCACGTCGCGGCGGCGGAATGACGATCGACTGCTGAAGCGCAAGGCCGGGAGGAGGCGTGATGCTGGAACTGAGGAACGTGACGAGGACGATCGGTGCGCAGGGGCATATCCGCGACGTGTCGCTGACGCTTCAGCACGGCTCGCTGAATGTTCTGCTGGGACCGACGCTTTCCGGCAAGACCAGCCTGATGCGGCTGATGGCGGGTCTCGACGCGCCGACGTCCGGCTCGGTCTGGTTCGACGGGAAGGACGTTACCGGACAGCCAGTGCAGAAGCGCAACGTCGCCATGGTCTACCAGCAGTTCATCAACTACCCGGCGATGACGGTTTACGAGAACATCGCTTCGCCGCTCAGGGTTGCAGGCGTGGACCAGGCAAGGATCGACAAGGAAGTGCGCAATGCCGCCGCGCTTCTCAAGCTCACGCCTTACCTCGACCGCACCCCGCTCAACCTCTCGGGCGGCCAGCAGCAGCGCACGGCGCTTGCGCGCGCCATCGTCAAGAACGCCAGCCTGGTGCTGCTCGACGAGCCTCTCGCCAATCTCGACTACAAGCTGCGCGAGGAATTGCGCGCCGAATTGCCGAAGATTTTCGCCGCCGCGGGCACGATCTTCGTCTATGCCACCACCGAACCGCACGAGGCGCTTTTGCTGGGCGGCAACACGGCGACACTTTCGGAGGGCCGCGTCACGCAATTCGGACCGACCGTCGAGGTTTTCCGCAAGCCGGTCGACCTGGTGACGGCAAGGACCTTCGCCGACCCGCCGCTCAACACCATCGTGCTCTCCAAAAAGGGCGCGGACTTCCTGCTCGAAGGCGGCGTCAAGCTGCCGGTGCCGCCGGAACTCGCCGGCATTGCGGACGCCAGCTACACGATCGGCTTCCAACCTCATCATTTGTCGCTGGAGCGGCCGAACGCCAGCGCGGTACCGGTGCGTGCCAAGGTCACCATCACCGAGATCACCGGCTCGGAAAGCTTCGTCCATCTCGACTTCGCCGATGCGCGCTGGGTGATGCTTGCGCATGGCATTCTCGACTTCGAGACGGACGACGAGGTCGAGGTGTTCATCGACCCGCGCCACATCCTGGTGTTCGACCACAACGGCCGCGCCGTGACGGCGTCGAAGCTGGCAGCCTGAGGAGGATCAGATGGCGCGCATCGACGTCAATCATATCCGCCACTCCTACCTGCCCAACCCACGGAAGGATTCGGATTTCGCGCTGAAGGAGGTGCATCACACCTTCGAGGATGGCGGCGCCTATGCGCTGCTTGGGCCGTCAGGCTGCGGCAAGACCACCTTGCTCAACATCATTTCGGGATTGCTGCATCCCTCGCACGGCCAGCTTTTGTTCAATGGCAGGGACATCACCAATCTGTCGACGCAGGAGCGCAACATCGCGCAGGTGTTCCAGTTCCCGGTCATCTACGACACCATGACCGTCTACGACAATCTGGCCTTCCCGCTGCGCAACCGTCGCGTGCCGGAGGCGGACGTCGACCGCAAGGTGCGCGAGACGCTCGACATGATCGATCTCGCTTCGCTGGCGAAGAAGAAGGCGCGCGGGCTCACCGCCGACCAGAAGCAGAAGATATCGCTCGGCCGAGGCCTGGTTCGCTCGGACGTCAACGCCATCCTGTTCGACGAGCCGCTGACCGTGATCGACCCGCACATGAAGTGGGTGCTGCGTTCGCAATTGAAGCAACTGCATCGCCGCTTCGGCTACACCATGGTCTATGTCACGCATGACCAGACCGAAGCGCTGACCTTCGCCGACCGCGTCGTGGTCATGTATGACGGCGAGATCGTGCAGATCGGCACGCCGGCCGAACTCTTCGAGCGGCCGCGCCACACTTTCGTCGGTTATTTCATCGGCTCGCCGGGCATGAACGTGCTGCCGGTCGCGCTGGAAGGCAGGACGGCGAAGCTCGGCGCGCAGCGCATCGAGCTTCCGGGCGTGCCCCAGACTGCTACCGGGAAGGCGGAAGCCGGCGCCGTCGAGCTCGGCATCCGTCCCGAATATGTGCGGCTCGGCCGCGATGGCATGGCGGTGCAGGTCTCCAAGGTCGAGGACGTCGGCCGCCACAAGGTCGTGCGCGCCAATCTGGAAGGTAGGGAGATCGCCGCTGTGATCGGCGAGGACGACGAAGTGCCTGCCGACCCGAAAGTCCGGTTCGATCCGGCCGGCATCAACATCTATGCCGATTCCTGGCGCGTAGAGATGGGGGCCTAGATGGACAAAACCTGGAACAACAAGGCCTGGTTCCTTGTCCTGCCGGTTCTGGTGCTGGTGGCCTTCTCGGCCGTCATCCCGCTGATGACCGTGGTCAATTATTCGGTGCAGGACACGTTCGGCAACAACGTCTTCTTCTGGGCCGGCACCGAATGGTTCGAGGAGTTGCTGCACTCCGACCGGTTCTGGGAAGCGATGGTGCGCAACCTGATCTTCTCCTTCATCATCCTGGCGATCGAAGTGCCGCTCGGCATCTTCATCGCGCTCAACATGCCGAAGAAGGGCTGGGGCGTGCCGGTCTGCCTGGTGCTGATGGCGCTGCCGCTGTTGATCCCGTGGAACGTCGTCGGCACGATCTGGCAGGTGTTCGGCCGCAACGACATCGGCCTTCTCGGCTATTACGTCAATGCGCTGGGCTTCAACTACAATTATGTGCAGGACCCGTTCGACGCCTGGGTCACGGTCATCATCATGGATGTCTGGCACTGGACGAGCCTGGTCGTGCTGCTCTGCTATGCCGGTCTGGTCTCCATTCCGGATGCCTTCTACCAGGCGGCCAAGATCGACGGCGCCTCGCGCTGGGCGGTGTTCCGCTACATCCAGCTGCCGAAGATGCAGCGCGTGCTCCTGATCGCCGTACTGTTGCGCTTCATGGACTCGTTCATGATCTACACCGAGCCCTTCGTCGTCACCGGCGGCGGTCCCGGCAATTCGACGACCTTCCTGTCGATCGACCTCGTCAAGACGGCGCTCGGCCAGTTCGACCTCGGACCGGCGGCGGCGATGTCGCTGGTCTATTTCCTGATCATCCTGTTGTTGTCGTGGGTGTTCTACACCGTGATGACCATCTACGACGCGGAGCGCTGACAGATGACAGGCGCCAACGAGACGACACGCGTGAGCGAAACAGCGATCACCGAAGTGGGCAGCACGCTGTCGCAGGACGAGGTGGCGAAGCTGATGCGCCGCCGCGGCGAGGAATCGCGCTGGTGGTGGATCGTGCCGACGCTCTACATCGTCGTGCTGCTCCTGCCGATCTACTGGCTCATCAATATGAGCTTCAAGACCAATGCCGAGATCGTGTCGTCGCTGACGCTGTTCCCGCACAACCCGACGCTCGCGAATTACCGCACCATCTTCACCGACGCATCCTGGTATTCGGGCTACATCAACTCGATCACCTATGTGGTGATGAACATGGTGATCTCGGTGGCGGTGGCGCTGCCGGCAGCCTATGCCTTCTCGCGCTACCGCTTCCTCGGCGACAAGCATCTGTTCTTCTGGCTGCTGACCAACCGCATGGCGCCGCCGGCGGTGTTCGCGCTGCCGTTCTTCCAGCTCTATTCGGCCTTCGGGCTCATCGACACTTATATCGCCGTGGCGCTCGCCCACTGCCTGTTCAACGTGCCGCTGGCGGTGTGGATTCTCGAGGGCTTCATGTCCGGCGTGCCGAAGGAGATCGACGAGACCGCCTATATCGACGGCTACTCCTTCCCGCGCTTCTTCGTGAAGATCTTCATGCCGCTGATCGCCAGCGGCATCGGCGTCGCCTGCTTCTTCTGCTTCATGTTCTCGTGGGTGGAGCTTCTGATCGCCCGCACGCTGACCACGACTGACGCCAAGCCGATCGCCGCAACCATGACCCGCACAGTCTCGGCCGCCGGCATGGACTGGGGCCTGCTCGCCGCGGCCGGTGTGCTGACGCTGATCCCCGGCGCGGTCGTTATCTGGTTCGTCCGTAACTACATCGCCAAGGGCTTCGCCCTGGGGAGGGTGTGACCATGAATCTCGACTTCTCCTGGATGGCGTGGACCTGGCCGACGGCGGCCTTCTTCGGAACCATCCTGCTTCTGCTGTGCGGCATGGCGGCCTGGGAATACGTCTCGCCGGGCGGCAATCCGCGTATCGGCGTCCTGCGCTTCGAGACGACGCGCGGCGATCGCCTCTTCCTTTCGCTGCTCGGCAGCGCCTTCATCCATCTCGCTTGGCTGGGTCTGGTTGGGCCCAACCTGTGGTGGGCTCTCGCTCTCTCCGTGGTCTACGCCATTGGCGTGTTCCGATACGTATAGAGGGGGAAACAGTCGGAGCGGCCGCGTGCTGGCGGCCACTCCGGATCACACTTCAAAACCTAAGACTGGAGGAGACACATGCGACGGCAATTTCTTACATCGACGACCGCCCTTGTCCTATTGCTGGGGGCGGGCCACGCCTATGCCGGGATGGACGAGGCAAAAAGCTTTCTTGACAAGGAGATAGGCGACCTGTCGACGCTTTCGCGCGCCGATCAGGAAAAGGAAATGCAGTGGTTCATCGACGCCGCCAAGCCGTTTGCCGGCATGGAGATCAAGGTGGTGTCGGAAACCATCGCCACCCATTCCTATGAATCACAGGTGCTGGCGCCCGCTTTCTCGGCCATCACCGGCATCAAGGTCACGCACGACACGATCCAGGAAGGCGACGTCGTCGAGAAGATCCAGACCCAGATGCAGACGGGACAGAACCTCTATGACGGCTGGGTCAACGACTCCGATCTGATCGGCACGCACTGGCGCTACCAGCAGGTGCGCAACCTGACCGACTGGATGGCAGGCGACGGCAAGGATGTTACCAACCCGAACCTCGACCTGAAGGACTTCATCGGCACGTCGTTCACGACGGCGCCCGACAAGAAGCTCTACCAGCTGCCCGACCAGCAGTTCGCGAACCTCTACTGGTTCCGCTACGACTGGTTCAACGACGAGAAGAACAAGGCCGATTTCAAGGCCAAGTACGGTTACGACCTCGGCGTGCCGGTCAACTGGTCGGCCTATGAGGACATCGCCGAGTTCTTCACCGGCCGCGAGATCGACGGCAAGAAGGTCTATGGCCACATGGACTACGGCAAGAAGGACCCGTCGCTCGGCTGGCGGTTCACCGATGCCTGGCTCTCCATGGCCGGCAACGGCGACAAGGGCATTCCGAACGGCCTGCCGGTCGACGAATGGGGCATCAAGGTCGACGAGAATTCGCGCCCGGTCGGCTCCTGCACCGCGCGCGGCGGCGACACGAATGGACCGGCGGCGGTCTACTCGATCCAGAAATATCTCGACTGGCTGAAGGCCTATGCTCCGGCCGAAGCGCAGGGCATGACCTTCTCCGAATCCGGCCCGGTTCCGGCCCAGGGCGCGGTTGCCCAGCAGATCTTCTGGTACACGGCCTTCACCGCTTCGATGGTCGACGCCGGCGCCAAGGCGGTGATGAACGACGACGGCACGCCGAAATGGCGCATGGCGCCGTCGCCGCATGGCGTCTACTGGAAAGATGGCATGAAGCTCGGCTACCAGGACGTGGGTTCCTGGACGCTGATGAAGTCGACGCCGACCGACCGCGCCAAGGCCGCCTGGCTTTATGCGCAGTTCGTCACCTCGAAGACCGTCGACGTGAAGAAGAGCCATGTCGGCCTGACCTTCATCCGCGAGAGCACGATTCACGACAAGAGCTTCACGGAGCGCGCTCCGAAGCTCGGCGGCCTGATCGAGTTCTACCGTTCGCCGGCCCGCGTCCAGTGGTCGCCGACCGGTACCAACGTGCCTGACTATCCGAAGCTGGCGCAGCTCTGGTGGCAGGCGATCGGCGATGCATCGTCGGGCGCCAAGACCGCGCAGGAAGCGATGGACTCGCTCTGCGCCGAGCAGGAAAAGGTCATGAGCCGCATCGAGAAGTCGGGCGTCCAGGGCGATATTGGCCCGAAGATGGCCGAAGAGCACGACCTCGCCTATTGGAACGCGGATGCGGTCAAGAAGGGCAATCTCGCGCCACAGTTGAAGATCGAGAACGAGAAGGAAAAGCCGATCACCATCAACTACGACGAGCTGGTGAAGAGCTGGCAGAAGTAACTGCATGACGTGGGCGCGTTCGCCCGCGTAAGAAATGCAGGGGAGGCGGCTTGGCCGTCTCCCCTGTTGCATGAGTAGTGGAGGGAATGGAATGAGCGGTTTTGTGCTGGCGATCGACCAGGGAACGACCTCGACCCGGGCGATCCTGTTCGACGACAAGATGAAAGTCGCAGGCACCGGCCAGCAGGAATTCGCGCAGCATTATCCGGCCTCCGGCTGGGTCGAGCATGATCCGGAAGATATCTGGGCAAGCGTTCTCGCCACGGTGAAGTCGGCGCTTAAGTCCGCCGGACGTACCGCTTCGGATGTGGCCGCGATCGGCATCACCAACCAGCGCGAGACGGTCGTGATCTGGGATAAGGCGACCGGCGAGCCGATCCACAATGCCATTGTCTGGCAGGACCGCCGCACGGCGCCGCTCTGCCAGAAGTTGAAGAAGCAGGGGCTTGAGAAAAAATTCTCGAAGAAGACCGGGCTGCTGCTCGATCCCTATTTCTCCGGCACCAAGATCGCCTGGATGCTGGACAAGGTGAAAGGAGCCAGGAAGCGCGCAGAGAAGGGTGAATTGCTTGCCGGCACGATCGACAGTTTCCTGATCTGGCGGCTGACGGGCGGCAAGGTGCACGCGACCGACGCGACAAACGCCTCGCGCACGCTGGTCTACAACATCGAGAAGAATGCCTGGGACGAAGAGCTGCTCTCGATCCTGAACATACCGGCAGAGATCCTGCCTGACGTGAAGGACTGCGCCGACGACTTTGGCCTCACCGAGAAGAGCCTTTTCGGCGCCGAGATGCGCATCCTCGGCGTTGCCGGCGACCAGCACGCGGCGACCATCGGCCAGGCCTGTTTCGAGCCGGGCATGATGAAATCCACCTACGGCACCGGCTGCTTCGCGCTGCTCAACACCGGTGCCGACCTTGTGCGCTCCAGAAACCGGCTTCTGACCACGATCGCCTACCGGTTGAACGGCAAGACCACCTATGCGCTGGAAGGTTCGATCTTCATCGCGGGCGCCGCCGTGCAGTGGCTGCGCGACGGCATCAAGGTGATCGGCAAGGCCGAGCAGAGCGGTGCGCTCGCGGCGACCGCCGATCCGGCGCAACAAGTCTATCTGGTTCCGGCCTTTGTCGGCCTTGGCGCGCCGCATTGGGACGCGGAGGCGCGCGGCGCCATCTTCGGCCTGACGCGCAATTCAGGCCCGGCAGAGTTCGCGCGCGCCGCGCTCGAATCGGTCGCGTTCCAGACGCGCGACCTGCTCGATGCCATGCGCAAGGACTGGAAAGGCGCTTCCGCCAAGACGGTGCTTCGTGTCGACGGCGGCATGGTGGCGTCCGACTGGACCATGCAGCGGCTGGCCGACATTCTCGACGCGCCGGTCGACCGTCCGACGATCCTGGAGACGACCGCCCTGGGCGCGGCGTGGCTTGCCGGGTCGAAGGCAGGCGTGTGGCCGAAGGCAAACGAATTCGCGAAGAGCTGGGCGTTGGAACGGCGCTTCAAGCCGGAGATGGATGCGGCTGCGCGCGGGGCGAAGCTCGCCGGATGGCGCGATGCGGTGCGCAGGACGCTGAGCACGCAGTAACGATTACTGGACCGGGGGGAGAATGCAACCGGATTGGTATCCCGCTTGGCGCGATGAGGCCTTTGAACAGCTCACCGCCAAGAACGCACGCCTGGAGCAGGACTTCCGCCTCGGCCACTGGACGCGCTACAACTACGACCTGGCGGCCGGAAAGCTGATTTTCTCTGACAAAGCGGGCACCACCGTTATCTCGGAAATCCAGATTGCGGGCTCTACCAGCGCCAAGGCGGGCAATTGGCTCTGGGCTTGGGCCAATTCGAATTTACCGGGCGAACTTCTCGGCGACGCGAAGCTGGTGCGGGCGTTCGGGGAGAAAAAGGGCGTGGACGACCTGGCCCAGGCCTATGTGGACGATACGAGCGGCGATTTGGATGCGCTCGGCTGGGAATTGACGGCAGCGATGGTTCGGGTTTGCAACGCGCTTGGAGCTTATCGCTCCTCGCGGGGGGAGGGCGGCGCTCTCTATCTGGTCTTCAAGACCATACGATGGGCGAACTGATACAGCACAGCGAGGGAGCCTGCGCCTCTCGAGGCGCGGGCTCTGTCAACCACCAGAATATGTGCTTTCGCAATTCCGGACGGAAAGCCGCTACGCACTTTTCCTGGAATTGTATTGGTGCGGACTGGAGGCCGTCAGTAGGGCGACACGCACTGCCGTCGCGGGCCGCTGTTGGGCTGGAATGTGTTGTCCGAGGCGCGATACGAACGGTAGCGGTCATAGCACCACTGCACATGCGCATCGCCGCGGTAGACGCGGTTGTTCTCGCTGTTGACGATGGCGCCGGTGATCAGCGCGCCGGTGGCGAAAGCAGCAAGCGGAAACCAATAGTCGCCATGACGGCGATAGCCGTGGCGATATTCACGATAGCCGCGATGGCCGTTCCAGTAGACAGCGTCACCACGACGCGAGAAATCCCGGTTGAAGCCGCGGTGCCTTCTCCAATCCCGATACTGCACGGTCTGGACATCCAACAGGGCCTGGGGTTGCGGCACATAAGCTGGCTGAGCGTTGACCGGCACCATCTCCGCCGCGATGAACGACGCCGAGAGAGCGGTTGCCAGCAGGCCCGATGCGATCTTGTTCATTACTCTTCTCCTCGAGGTTGATCGACGTCCCTGCTGCGAAACGGGTCCGGGTTGCAAATTGTTCCCCTTTCAATCTCAACCCGCTGTTGTGGAGCTTCCTGAGGCAATGCGGACCCGGATCATTGGCGCAGGCATCGAAAGCCGCTCGCAAACAACCTCTCGGCGTCCGTTCGAAACCGTTCAAAAATCCGCCTTGGACGCCCGTCTTTTTCCGGTTGACCGGTCGCGGCACTCTCCCTATGTTCCGCGCAATTTCGAGGGCGGCGTTTCGAGCCCGCGGGAGCGCGTAGCTCAGCCGGTAGAGCAACTGACTTTTAATCAGTAGGTCATGGGTTCGAATCCCATCGCGCTCACCAAAAAAAATAAACACAATCAATAGTTTAACACGGTCGATCATCGCGTTGATGTTCGATCATTGGCTGCAGGGTAACTATGTGGGTAACGGGAACTGCCTTAGGGTGCTCTGGATCAGAAACACCATGAGGAAGGTCACGATGGTCGTGCCGGTGTTGATGACTAACTGCCAGGTCTCGGAGAACCGCAGCACGGGACCGTCAGCGCCCATGCGACAACCGTCGCAACGCACAACGCGAAGGCCCATGGCCTGCCTGTCGCCTTCGCAACACCACCAGCGAACCGGGTGAACCGGCGCTCGATCTTGCCACCCTGCTGATCCACGGAGGAATTACCCGGCCGTTATCGCGCTGCTCCTGTCTCGTGTCTGTCGAGACTCTCGCAATTCCAACGCGCGCCGGAACGCAACTGCGCTCACATCGCATTTATGCCTTGATGGTCCGTTCGAACCAATGATGACTTTAGCCTGGGCTAGCGTAAGTCCGTGCTTCCCGGCAAACTCAGCCGGATCGTAAGCGTCTTCCCAACCTATCCCGTCCCCTTTTAGGCCCCGCATACAACTCTCCCATCTGGCCAACGTGAACGCTGCCAATGCGGAAAGGTTTCCTGCTGGCCATGTCGAAGTGGAGTGCGCCAATTTCGGCGGCCACATCGCCCGCCAACTACAAGGCCGACGGCCGACCATCACCTGGGACCCGCTTGTCTCAGATCCTATCAAAGGTGAAGGACGTCAGAAGACTGGTAACGAAATTGCTCGCCTTCTCCTTGACGAGAACCTCGGTCCATTCGTCGGTGCCCCGAAGCCTCAGGTCCGTGTAGATGCTGTCGACCGCTGCTTCTTCGATGCGCTTGATATGCGAGAGGAAGACGGCCTCGTCGCCTGTCTTATAGATATCCCGCACGACTATGCGCAGGATTTCCTGCATGGCGATTTGCCAGGCGGTATTGATTGTCTGGAGCTCGTTGGGTTTTTCGGTCATCGAGATCTCCTCGATTGGGCCGGCCGTCGGCGAGAGACACCCATACGGGGGTCGTCAAAATGGCGGGTCGGCCGGAAATAAAAGAGGTCAGGCAATTTTGCCTGACCTCGCTTGGTCTCATGCTTTCAACACTGCCAGTACGTCTGTGATCAGTGGAAAGCTGAACCGATCAGACGGCCTGAAGCTTGCAGGCAGACATCTTGCCCGACTTGCTGTCGCGCTCCAGTTCGTAGCCGATCTTCTGGCCCTCGACGATTTCGCGCATTCCCGCGCGCTCGACGGCAGAGATGTGAACGAAGGCGTCAGCGCCGCCGTTGTCAGGCTGAATGAACCCGAAGCCCTTGGTCGAATTGAACCATTTTACTGTGCCAGTGGTCATGATGAACCCTCTCATAGCAATATTGAATTTCGGCAACGCGAGCGCGCAGCCGACTATGCAGATGACGATGTTGAAAGGAAGTTCGTTCAGGGCGCGGTGCCAAGCGCGCGATAACCAAAGCTCAGCAAGCAATATCGACAATCCCTCCTGTATCTTGCCCCTCCGGCACGTCAACTTTTGGTCCTGGAGCTGTTCGATTTCAACTGGAGTGCGGCTCGGCAGTCCGGGTCGTCATGCTGCTATCGGTCATTTGGAAAAGTTCGGCCCCACGGGCTCGGCTAGACTGAACTCGAACACGGTGTTCTCTTCCTCGTCGACCACCCGGAACCAGTGCTGCTGCAAAGCGCTCGGTGAGATTGGCGCGCCAGCCACGCGCTCGGCCACCTTTATTGGCTCGTCGACGTCCACCGGTTGAGCTGCGACGACCTCTTCGCCGCAAAGCTCTTCAACCTGGGTAGCGAGGCATTCTTGTCACCCCGACCGAGAGACTTCGCCTCGCGTTCGAGCGTTTGGCGATCGTTGCCGTGCTGCTTGATCAGCTCGCGCACCTGCTGCGGCGTCAGCCAGACTTTCTGGGCGAAATACTCCACCTCATAGTCTTCGTCGGCCGAAACCCGGTCGCGGTCGCGGAAGTCACGCTTGCTCTTGTCGTCTGCCATGTCGGTTCCTCCTCGAGTGACAGAAACACCGCCGTTGCCGGCTTGTTCCCGCTCTTTAGCGGCGGTCGCGGAACGTCTCAAACGCGCGGCCGTTGCCCCTAATGACGCTCCGACGATATCCGCATGGTCCGAGGG
>NZ_RZSB01001089.1:0-1403 GCF_004023285.1 Mesorhizobium sp. M2A.F.Ca.ET.067.02.1.1 | reverse complement strand
CCCTTCAGCCGATCGCTGTCGGCCTTCAGCCTGTCGCGTTCGCTTCGGGTGCGATCAAGATCGCCACGCAGACTGTCGAGCTCGCCGCGCAGGCGGCCCCAGATGAACCAGCCAGCCAGGATACCCATAACGAACGCCAGGAGCATGTAGAAGAAAGTGCTCATTTCCCTCTCCAGTCCGATCCGTCGGCCGCGGCTGGGAGGGCACGCTTGCCGTCAAGGATCGTCAAAGGTTCCGTGTTCGGTGGAACCGCCGGCTTCAATCGAGCCATCGGCGTTCGGCCTTGTCCGGACCGACGGCCATCATCGCATTCGCCGTAGCGGAGCGGCAGGCATCTCTGGCCTGCGCGATGCGTCCGGCTGAGCTTGAGGCCGGACGCTATCATATGGCTTGTCGAAAGCCAGTTGAAAATGCGCCGGAGAGTTATTCAAGAACAGCTATTTAGGGCAAGAATAGAATCTGGCTAATATGCGTCTCGGCTAAACTATAGCTATCGATGCACGCTTCGTTGCTGTTCACTTGTCCAGCGCTTCCAACTCGTCGATCAGCGAACCGATCACGCCGAGGCCGATCTGCCAGAACGCGGGATCGGTGGCGTCGAGGCCGAAGGGCGCCAGGAGTTCGGAGTGATGCTTGGTGCCGCCGGCGCGCAGCATCTCGAAATACTTCTCCTGAAATCCCCGCTCGGCATTCTGGTAGACGGCGTAAAGCGAGTTCACCAGGCAGTCGCCGAAGGCATAGGCATAGACATAGAAGGGCGAATGGATGAAGTGCGGGATATAGGTCCAGAAGACCTCGTAGCCGTCGCGCAGCTTGATTGCCGGCCCCAGGCTTTCGGCCTGCACCTCCAGCCAGAATTCGCCCAACCTGTCCGAGGTCAGCTCGCCGTTCTTGCGCTCGGTATGCACCTTGCGCTCGAACTCATAGAAGGCGATCTGGCGCACGACCGTGTTGATCATGTCCTCGACCTTCTGAGCGAGCATGGCCTTGCGCTCGCGTCTGTCACTGGTCTGTTCGAGCAGAGAGCGGAAGGTCAGCATCTCGCCGAAGACGGAGGCGGTCTCGGCCAGCGTCAGCGGCGTCGAGGCCATAAGCGCGCCCTGGCCGGCGGCCAGCACCTGGTGCACGCCATGGCCGAGCTCATGCGCCAGCGTCATCACGTCGCGCGGCTTGCCCATGTAGTTGAGCAGCACGTAAGGATGCGCCGACGGGACTGTCGGGTGGGCGAAGGCGCCGGGTGATTTGCCCGGCCGCACCGGCGCGTCGATCCATCTGCGATCGAAAAAGCCGCGCGCGATTTCGGCCATGTCGGGCGAAAAGCGCTGGTAGGCGGAGAGCACCGTATCCCTGGCGTCGTCCCAGCGGATCACCGCCTTCGGCGTCTCCGGCAGCGGCGCGTTGCG
>NZ_RZSB01001088.1:0-1410 GCF_004023285.1 Mesorhizobium sp. M2A.F.Ca.ET.067.02.1.1 | reverse complement strand
GGCGGCCTTAGGCCCCAAGAGCGAGGCAAAATAACCCGCCAAAGCGGCCAGAGCGCCTTTAAAACGCCCATCCGCCTCGTGCGCTAAATATCGACTCCCATGCAAAACCCTCACAAGGGGAGAAGGGGTATTCACGGCTTATGGATGAAGGCGGCGCCGAGGATCGGGCCGGGCATGCCGTCCTTGCCGACCGACTGCAGCAGCACCGCGCAGCCGCCTTTCTTGGCGATCTCGGTCAAAGGCAATTCGTAACGCTGGGCCTTGCCGTGCCACATGCCGGCGGTCTGGATGTCGGAAACCGCGTTCCAGTAGGTCAGGCTGCGGCCGCTGTTCTCGCCCTGGCCGATCTTCACCATCTGCGGCGGGTCGAAATAGACGATCACCACATGGGCATCCGCCGGGCCGTTGCCGGCATCGCCGGCGTCGATCATGACGCGGTCGCTGGTGCGGCTCACCTTGATCGCGACCCGCATGCCGTCGCCGGTCCTGTCCATGCGGGCCAAGGCGCCGTCGACATCCTTGCGGCTGGCGCCGTTGACGTGACTGCGGCCATTGATGACGGCTTGCGGCGTATAGACCGAGCGGCTGCCGAAGGCGCGCATATAGTCATATTGCCGCTCGGTGTTCTCCTTGGTGCTCAGCGTGTCCTGCCAGCCGAGATAGTCCCAGTAATTGACGTGGTAGGCGAGCGCGATGATATCGTCCTTGCCGGCGAGCTCGGCGAAGAACTCGTCCGCCGGCGGACAGGAGCTGCAGCCCTGGCTGGTGAACAATTCGACCACGCCCAAGGGCCTGTCGATTTGGGGCTTGTCGGTCTGGGGCTTCTCAGGCTCGGCTGCAAGGGCCACGCCGCCCAACGCCGTAAGGGCCAGCGCTACTGCCGCAAGCCGCAATCGTCCTCGAAATGCCATGACTTTTCCAATTCCCGCCGGTAACGCCGGCTTTGTTCTGATTGCTAAAATATGTGGCAGAAGCGGCGGTCAACGGGAAGTCACGTTGCGGTGAAATTTTTGCTGTTGCAGCCGCAGGTAAGGGCGCAATAGGAGAGCGTTTGCATTTCAAGGCGCGGTTCGATTCGGGAGCAGCATCCCCGCCATGTGGCAAACTCTCCTGACCCCTGTCGATCTTTATTGCGAACGGACGGGATCAGGACTTTGGGCCGAGTCGGCTAATGCTTTGACCAACCTTGCTTTCATTGCCGCGGAACTGTTGGGCGCCCGGCAAGTGCGGCGATACAAGACCGGCACCTTCGCCGAGGTGCTGGCCTGGTGGATGGTCGTGATCGGCATCGGCTCGACCCTGTTCCTCGCCAGCAAAAGCACGATCTGGGCCGACATCCTGCCGATCGCCGGTTTCACGCTGGCCTACACGCTGTTCAACCTGCGCCCGAAGGGAGTAGGGGAGTAAGGC
>NZ_RZSB01001087.1:0-1426 GCF_004023285.1 Mesorhizobium sp. M2A.F.Ca.ET.067.02.1.1 | reverse complement strand
GCCGCGATGGCGAGGCTCAGCACATTGACGCCGAAACGCATGAAGGACGCGGCGGCAAGCCCGATGGCCAGCCAGAAGACGACGCGGAAGGCGAGCGGTCCGATCAATGCCGCCAACGGTGTGCCGAGGATGAGCACTATGGTCAGCGCGAGGCCCATCGTGCCGGCGAAGATCGGCGTGTAGCCGGCAAACAGAAGATAAACCAGCACGGCGAGCGGCAGCACGAGCGGCCAGTGCTTTCGCACCGCCTCCCAGGGATTGGGCAACTCGGCCTTGGCCATGCCATGCAGCCCGGCCTTGCCGGCCTCCAGATGCACCTGCCAGAAACAGGCGCCGAAATAGAGCAGCGCCGGGATGATCGCCGCCTTGACCACCTCGGCATAAGGGATGTTCAGCGTCTCGGCCATGATGAAGGCGACGGCCCCCATGACCGGCGGCATGATCTGGCCGCCCATCGAGGAGGTCGCCTCGACCGCGCCGGCAAAGGCCGAGCGGAAACCGAAGCGCTTCATCAGCGGAATGGTGAACTGGCCGCTGGCGACGACATTGGCGACGCCCGAGCCGGAGATCGTGCCCATCAGCGCGGAGGAGAGCACGCAGACCTGCGCCGGACCACCGCGCCATGAGCCGACGAGGCCGAGCGCGAAATCGTTGAACAGCGCGATCATGCCGGCACGTTCGAGGAAGGCGGCAAAGACGACGAAGATGAAGATATAGGCGGCCGACACATAGACCGGCGTGCCGTATATGCCCTCGGTGCCGAAGGCGAAGGTGTCGACCAGCTGCGCGAAATCATAGCCGCGATGGATGAAGGGCGGCGGCAGATGATTGCCGACGAAGCAATAGGCGAGGAAGATGAAGGCGATCACCGCCAGCGGCAGGCCCATCAGCCGTCTAGCGGCCTCGAAGACCAGCACCACCAGCAGCGTGCCGACGATGAGGTCCGGCGTGGTGAGGAAGCCGGAGCGGCGGATGAGGTCGGCATAGAAGACCCAGTTGTAGAGACCGGTCGCGAAACCCAGCACGCCGAGCGTCCAGAATGCCGCCTTCGCCGCCACGCCGGTGGCGCGCAAATTGGCGATCAGGCCGAAACCGAGCAACAGCAGGAAGCCGACATGCATGGCCCGCACCACCTGGCTGGGAAGGCTGCCATAGGCGGCGATGTAGATCTGGAAGACGGAGAAGGCGACCGCGATGGCAAAGGCGGCCTTGCCAGCGAGGCCGTCGCCGAAGCCCGGCGGCAGCCCTTCGACCTGTTCTTCGGCGGCGGGGGAAAGAACGGTCGGGGTCTCGGTCATTGGCGGGTTCCTGACGGGCAATACCGTTCTCCGTTGAGGGGAGGGAAACCACGTATGGGGCTCCCCCTCGCCCAGCCTCCGCTTCGCTCGGCTGACCTCTCCCCGGTGGGGAGAGGAGATTGTCGGCG
>NZ_RZSB01001086.1:0-1429 GCF_004023285.1 Mesorhizobium sp. M2A.F.Ca.ET.067.02.1.1 | reverse complement strand
ACAAGGACCCGTTCAACCTCAGCGCCGAGCAGATGGCGGTGGTCAAGGCGAAGCTCGTCGAGCTGAAGGGCAATGTGCTCAGCTTCTACACCACCGCCGACGAGGCCCAGCAGATCTATCAGAACAACGACGTCGCCCTGATCTGGGCCAATTACGGCCAGCAGCAGGTCAAGGCCTTGCAGAAGATCGGCGCCCACGTCGCCTACATCAACCCGAGTGAAGGCGCGCTCGCCCGGCTCGACAACTGGGTCATCTCGAAGGGCGTTCGCGACAAGGACGCGGCCGAGAAGTGGATCGACTTCATGCTGAGCAAGAAGGTGAGCGGCGCCTTGTCCGAGCGCACCGGCTTCGGCAACACCGTGGTCGAATCGAGCAGCGCCGGCAGCAACGACAAGCTGGTCTGGCTCAACAATGTCGAGGACCCGACCAAGCGCTCCGACCTGTGGAACGAGATCAAGGCGGCGCCTTGACCCGCCCTCGCGATCCTTGAGGACCTGGCGGTCCGGGCCGGACCGGACCGCCGACACGCTATTCTTGGAAGTCAGCCATGAACCAGACCAGCGACCTTCTCACGCTGCGCTCCGTCTCGAAGTCCTATGGCACCGTTCCCGTGCTCTACGACATCGACCTTGCGATCCGCGATGGCGAGTTCTTGACCGTGCTGGGACCGTCCGGTTCGGGCAAGACCACGGTGCTCAGGCTGATCGGCGGCCTGGAGCCGCTGACTTCGGGCGAGATCCGCCTCGACGGCCAGGACATCAGCGGCATGCCGATCAACCGGCGGCCCTTCAACACCGTGTTCCAGGACTATGCGCTGTTCCCGCATCTTACCGTCGCCGGCAATGTCGGCTACGGCCTGTCGGTTCGACACGTGGCACGCAAGGAGATCGCGCGCCGCGTCGCCGAAGCTCTGGAATTGGTGCAGCTCGGGCGGTTCGCCGACCGCTTTCCAGCCCAGCTCTCCGGCGGCCAGCGCCAGCGCGTGGCGCTCGCTCGCGCCCTGATCTGCCAGCCCCGGCTCGTCCTGCTCGACGAGCCGCTCGCGGCTCTCGACCTCGAACTGCGCCGGCAGATGCAGGAGTTCCTGAAATCCATCCAGCGCGAGGTCAAGACCACCTTCCTGTTCGTCACCCACGACCAGGAGGAAGCCATCGGCGTGGCCGACCGGATCTGCGTCATGCAGGCCGGACATATCCGCCAGCTCGGCACCCCGCACGAGCTCTATTACAAGCCGAACTGCGAGTTCGTGGCGCGGTTCTTCGGGGAGAACAATCTCGTGGCAGGCTCGCTGGGTGAGACGCAGGGCGAATTCCGCGCGATCGAGACTGCACTCGGCCGGCTGGTCTGCTCGGTCGCTGGCCAGCCGCATCTCAAGGCCGCCGCGACCGGCGCCAGCGGCTTCGCCGCCTTCCGCCCCGAAGCGCTGCGC
>NZ_RZSB01001085.1:0-1430 GCF_004023285.1 Mesorhizobium sp. M2A.F.Ca.ET.067.02.1.1 | reverse complement strand
GTCTCCAGCATGCCATAGGCGAAATTGGTCAGCCACGGCCCGAGCGAGATGCGCTTGACGCCGGCCATAACAAGGTCGGCGACGGTGAAACCGGGGCGGGCCATCACATTGACTGGACGGCTCACCGACGAGCAGATGGTGCGCACCATGTCGACGTCGCCGATCCCCGGCGCATAAAGCACGTCGGCGCCGGCTTTCTCGAAGGCCTGCAGCCGCTTGATGGTGTCGTCGAGGTCCGTCTTGCCCCAGAGGAAATTCTCGGCCCGCGCGGTGAAGACGAAATCGTGCTTGAGCGCCCGGGCCGCCTCGACGGCGGCGGCGACGCGTTCGGTCGCATGAGAGAAATCGTAGATCGGGTTGGTGGGGTCGCCCGTGTGGTCCTCGATCGAGCAGCCGGCGAGCCCGGCGGCTTCCGCCGCGAAGATGGTTTCGGCGGCCTGCTCGGGGCTGTCGCCCTTGCCGCGTTCGAGATCGGCCGAAACCGGCAGGTCGGTTGCCGCGGTCACGTCGCGGCAATGGTGGATCATGGCTTCGAAGGTCACGGCGCCGTCCGGCAGGCCGCGCGAGAAGGCGAACCCGGCGCTGGTGGTCGCCAGCGCTGTGAAACCGAAGGAAGCCAGAAGCTTGGTCGTGCCTATGTCCCAGGGGTTGGGCATGACGAAGGTGGAGGCATGCAGATCGCGAAAAATCTTGCCCTTGTCCATGGCGAGTCCTCAATTATGAGCGGGGTCCTGCGAGGAATTTATCGCGGCCGTTCGACCCGGGCAAACGAATGCGCTTGGATCAGAAGCGTTTCTCGTTCTCTGCTGACAAACGTTTGAAGGCATCTGAATCCGCCACGTAGCGCGACGTTTTCTTGTTCCAGTGATAGGTGACGGAAATGTCGTGCGAGACTGCCTTGGGTGCCGGCTCCTCGCAGCTTTCACCGCTGGGCTTGGTGGCGTCGGTCACAGTCACCCTGACCGCGGCATAGGGCTTTTCACTTCCGCGCGTCTGGAAGGAAAGATCCTGCGTGCGTTTGTAGGCGCAGACATTCTCGTCGAATGTGTTGATCTGGTCGATCGGTTCGAAACGATCGTTGCGGACCAGGATCAGGATCGTGCCGACATAGCCCTGGTTCGAATTGAAATGCGTGCTCATGGTAATGAGCGCGTCGTCGCCGGGACCGATCGCGAGCTTTCCCGGATCGCGAAAATAAGTGCTCTGGTCGGTTCCGACATTGACGGCGTCGAGCAGCTTCGGCTTGCCGGTGAGGTCGTAGAGCGCCAGCACGGCAAATCCTTCGGCGCTGTCTTGGGCCTGGCCGAGGTCGAAAAGCATCGCCAGCCGCTCCTTGCCGCCGGCCTTGATGGCCAGCACCGCCGCATTCGGCAGGTTGACGGTCTCGGGCGGCGAGCCGCCCGAGACCGTCAACCTGCCGAATGCGGCGG
>NZ_RZSB01001084.1:0-1430 GCF_004023285.1 Mesorhizobium sp. M2A.F.Ca.ET.067.02.1.1 | reverse complement strand
GCTTCTAGCTCAAAAGGTTCAGATCCTGGGAAAGAAGGGGTGGAAGGATATCGCAAAGCTGACCCGGAACGTTCGGCTGCCGGATGGCGTGGATCTGCGGCAGGTGGTTACTCCTGGCTGATTTGGGTGACGGCGGCGGTCTGATGCAATTGGGCCTATCCGCAGCGCACTCGAATCCGCCTATAATCGCTCGATGCCCATTCGCCAGCTTTCCGAAACCATGATCAACCAGATCGCCGCCGGCGAGGTTATCGAGCGTCCGGCGAGCGTGGTGAAGGAGCTGGTCGAGAATGCGCTCGATGCCGGCGCGTCGCGCGTGGAGATCGTCACTGCCGGCGGCGGGCTGAACCTCATCCGCGTCACCGATGACGGCTCGGGTATCCCCGAACAGGAACTCGCGCTGGCCATTGCCCGCCACTGCACCTCGAAGCTTTCCGACGACATCCACGACATCCGCTCGCTCGGTTTCCGCGGCGAGGCGCTGCCCTCGATCGGTTCGGTGGCGCGACTGTCGATCCGCTCGCGCACGGCGTCAGGCGACAGCGCCGCCGAGATCGGCATCGACGGCGGGCGCGTCTTACCAGTGAAGCCGGCGGCGGCCAATCGCGGCACGACGGTCGAGGTGCGCGACCTTTTCTTCGCCACGCCGGCCAGGCTGAAATTCATGAAGGGCGAACGCGCTGAAAGCTCGGCCACCAGCGACGTGGTGAAGCGCATCGCGATCGCTTTCCCGGCCGTGCGCTTCACGCTGGCCGGCTCGGACCGCACCACCCTGGAGTTGCCGGCGATGGAAGACACGCCGGAAGGCCGGCTCGCCCGTGTCGCGCAGGTGATGGGCAAGGATTTCCCGGACAATGCCATTGCCATCGATGCCATGCGTGACGGCGTGCATCTGGCCGGCCATGTGTCGATCCCGTCCTACACGCGCGCCAACGCGCTGCAGCAATATGCCTATGTCAACGGACGTCCGGTGCGCGACAAGCTGATCGCCGGCGCGATCCGCGGCGCCTTCGCCGATGTGCTGCCGCGCGACCGGCACGCGGTGACGGTGCTCTTCCTGTCGCTCGATCCCTCGACGGTCGACGTCAATGTCCATCCGGCCAAGGCCGATGTACGCTTCCGCGATCCGGGACTGGTGCGCGGGCTGATCGTCGGCGCCATCCGCGAGGCGCTGGCCGGCGCCGGCATCCGCGCGGCGACGACAGGCGCCGCCGGCATGATGGCGGCATTTCGGCCTGGGGCCGCAGCCTATTCCCACCCCGGCCCGGCGGGCGGCCATCGCAGCTACGAGGCCGCCTATCACGCCTCCAACTCCGGAGGCTTCGACCCGTTGCGTTCGGCGCAGCGGCCGCTCGATATGGGCTATGGCGAGGCGGGGCATCAGCGCAATGGCTTTGCGGAGAACGACCAGGCGGCCTTCGACACCGGCC
>NZ_RZSB01001083.1:0-1431 GCF_004023285.1 Mesorhizobium sp. M2A.F.Ca.ET.067.02.1.1 | reverse complement strand
CCGGTGATCAGCGCATGCAGCGGCGCGTTGAATTCCGGCGTTCCGCCAGATGCATCATGCACCTCGCCGTCGGTGATCATGATCGCGCCGCCGATGCGCGACGGCGGCACGTCGCGAAAGGCGCCTTCCAACGCGCTGAACAGCCTGGTTTCGGTGCGTTCGTCGGCGGCTTCGGACTTGCCCGCCTCGACGACGCGGACATCGAATTGCTTGAAGCGGCCAAGACGCTCCTGCATCCCGGCCAGCGCCTCGTCGGTCTGCGTGGTGCGGTCGCCGATATCCTGGCTCTGGCTGCGGTCGACGATCAGCGCGACGACGCTCTTCAGCGCCTCGCGCTCCTCGGCGAGGAACACCGGGTTGAGCAAAGCCGCGGCAAGCGCGAGCAGCGCGATGAAGCGCAATGCCGATCCGCGCTGGCGGAACCACAGGCCGACCAGCGCCAGCAGCAGCAATGGCACGAAGAGCAGGCCGAAGAGCGGCCAGGAGACGAGCGGTTCGAAGGAAATCGACCAGTTCACGATCTACTGCCCCAGCCGTTCGAGCAGCACAGGCACATGCACCTGGTCGGATTTGTAGTTGCCGGTCAGCATGTACATCATGATGTTGACGCCGGCGCGCAGCGCATAGACGCGCTGCATCGGGTCCGGCGGCACGGTCGGCAGCATCGGATCGCCGTTCTCGTCGACCGCCCAGGCGCCGGCGAAATCATTGGCGGTGATCATGATCGGCGAGACGCCGTCGCCGGTGCGCACGGGGCGGTTCTCGGTGTTGCTGGCGTCGAGCGAGGCCTCGACCCACAACGGGCTGCCGCTGAAGCGGCCGGGGAATTCCGGCAGGATGAAGAAGGATTTGGTCAGCACGTGGTCCGAAGGCACCGGTTCCAGCGGCGGCACGTTGAGATTGGCGAGGATGTCGCGCAACCGCTCGGTCGCCGGACTTGCCGAGCCGGCGCCGATGCCATTGGAAAACTGGTCGCGCGTGTCGAACAGGACCGTGCCGCCCTGCTGCATATAGGCATCGATGCGGGCGATCGCCGCCTGGCTGGGCATCGGCGCCGATTCATCGATCGGCCAATAGATCAGCGGGAAGAAGGACAGTTCGTCCTTGGCGATGTCGACGCCGGCCGGCGGGCCGGGCTCGAGCGCGGTCTTCTCGATCAGGAAACGGGTCAGGCCTTCAAGGCCGGCACGGCTGATCGAATCGACGCCGGGTTCGCCGGTGATGACATAGGCGATGCGGGTCTTCGAAATATCGTCGACCGCCTGGGCGTCGCCTGGCTTCGAATCGTCGGCGCGGGCGAGATCGGCGTGGCCGAAGAGGCTGCCCAGGACGACCAGGACGGCGGCTGTGGTCGCCACGGCCGCGCCGCGCGGCCGGCGCGCCAGCAGGCCGCCCATCCAGAATACGGCCAAGGTGTCGAGCGCCATTAGC
>NZ_RZSB01001082.1:0-1437 GCF_004023285.1 Mesorhizobium sp. M2A.F.Ca.ET.067.02.1.1 | reverse complement strand
ACGCCATTCAATCCGGTCATCGTCGATCTCGGCGACCAGGCCTCGCGCGCGGCGTTCCTGAAAGTGTCGCCGACTGGCAAGATGCCGGCGCTGCGCGACGATGCGCGCGAGCGAACGCTGCTGGAATCGACCATCATCATTGAATATCTGGCTGCGCATTATCCCGGGCCTGTCACGCTGGTGCCCACCGACATCGACTTTGCCCTTCAGGTCCGTCAGGCCGACCGCTTCTATGATTTCTACGTGCAGGCGCCGATGCAGAAGATCGTCGGCGACCGGCTGCGGCCAAAGAAGCAGACCGATCCATTCGGCGTCGAGGAAAGCCGCGCGCAGTTGCGCAACGCCTATGGCATCGTCGAAATGGAGATGCAGGAAAAAATCTGGGCGGTCGGCGACACCTTCACCATGGCCGACTGCTCGGCCTCACCCGCCTTGTTCTATGCCAACAAGGTTGAACCGTTCGGCGACAGGTTTCCGACGCTGAAACGCTATCACGATCGTCTGCTGGCGCGCCCATCCTTTGCCCGCGTGGTCGAGGAAGCGCAGCCCTATTTCAAGTTCTTCCCCTACAACAACGGCTAAAGCATGTCTCCCGAAAGTGGGAACCGGTATCGAGGACAAAGACATGCGTGAAATCAAAAACCTAAGCGTGGAGCGAATCTGAAAGATCGCGACGCGGTTTAGATCATTCCCCCGGCGCCGTTTCCCAGAACTGGTCGAGCCAGATGTTCAGCCTAAGGAAGCCGGCGCTGCTGACAGTATAGACGCGCCTGGTGCCTTCAGCCTTGGCATTGACAAGGCCGGCATCGAGCAGAACCTTCAGATGCTGGGAAACAGCCGGGCGCGAGACGGGCAATCCGGCCGCCAGTTCGTTCACCGTCTTCGGGCCGCGCCGGAGTTCTTCCAAGAGATAGCGCCGATTGGGGTCGGCTATCGCCACAAAGGCGTCAGAAAACATCATGCCGTTATTTGTGGGGCAAAGTTTTCGGAATCTCAACTATTGGTTTCAATCTTTCTGCGCGGATCGAGCCGGGTTGCTTCGGGCGTGACCGCGCGGTCCGCGGGCTGCGTCTTGAACGCATCGCGGTTTTCGATCGGCACCGGCGCGCGGGCGCGGATACGCAGCAGCGTGTAGCCGGCGAGGCTGAGATGAGCGAGCGCGGTTGCAAGAAACAGCCCCTCCGGACGCACCGAACCCATCAAGGCCGCGGCCAAAAGCGGGCCGATCATCGTGCCGAAGCCGTAGAGCAGAAGCAGGCCGCCGGAAACCTTGACGAAGTCCTCGGCGCGGGCGTGGTCGTTGGCGTGCGCGACGGCGATCGAATAGAGCGTGTAGGCGAAACCGCCATAGGCGGCGGTCAGCACGATGACGAAGATACCTGAACGCGGCGCGATCAGGAAGATCAACACCGCGACCAGAGCCGCGCCGAAGGCAGC
>NZ_RZSB01001081.1:0-1439 GCF_004023285.1 Mesorhizobium sp. M2A.F.Ca.ET.067.02.1.1 | reverse complement strand
GCTGAGGACTGCGATGTCTGCTGGCTGCCCGGCGGCTATCCCGAGCTCCATGCCGGCAAGCTCGCGGCTGCGACGAACTTCCAGGCCGGAATGGCGCGCTTTGCGGCGACGAAGCCGATTCATGGCGAGTGCGGCGGCTTCATGGTGCTGGGCGAAGGGCTGGAAGACGCGGAGGGGACAAGCCACAGGATGCTCGGCCTGCTTGGCCATTCGACCAGCTTCGCCAGGCGCAAGATGAATCTTGGCTACCGCGAGGCGCGCCTGCGCGCCGCCTGCCCGTTGGGGCCGGCGGGCACGCTGATCCGCGGACACGAATTCCACTATGCGCAGATGACGGCCACCGGCAATGACGAGCCCTTGGCCGACCTTGCCGACGGCCAGGGCAACCCGCTCGGCGCTTCCGGCTACCGGCGCGGCCATGTCAGCGGCACCTTCTTTCATGCTATTGCGAGGAGCGCATGAGCGGCCCTTCCGCACCCCGGCAAGTGCTTGACGATATCGGCCTCAGCCTCGTCTTCTTTACCCGGCTGAGATTGCCCTCGAGCGATTTCGGCGGCCGCAGCCTGGCCGACGCGATCTGGGCGGCGCCCTTCGCCGGTCTTGCGGTAGCGATCATCGGCGCGCTTGTCTACGCCATCGCCTACAGTCTGGGTCTTGCCAGCGGCCCGGCCGCTGCGTTGACGCTCGCCGCGACGATGCTCGCCACCGGCTGCTTGCATGAGGATGGGCTTTCCGACATCGCTGACGGCTTTTGGGGCGGCAGGACGCGCGACAGGAAGCTGGAGATCATGCGCGACAGCCGCATCGGCGCCTATGGCGCGGCCGCGCTTGGGCTGTCGCTGCTTGTCCGCTGGAGCGCGCTGTCCGAACTCGCCGGTCCCGGCCACATCTTTCTGGCGCTGCTCGCCGCGCACGCCGCTTCGCGCGGGCTTTTCGGCGCCTTCATGCATCTTCTGCCGCCGGCCCGCAGCGACGGTCTGTCGGCGAATGCGGGCTTTGTCGCAAGCCAGACCGCCGCCATCGGCGCTGCGCTCGGCGCCGTGGCGCTGCTGGCGCTCGGCCCCGGCGGCGCCATCGCGGCGCTGATCCTGCTCGGCCTGGTCTTCGCGGGCTTCCGCGCGCTTTGCCTCGCCCAGATCGGCGGCCAGACCGGCGACACGATCGGCGCGCTGCAGCAGCTTGGCGAGATCGCCGTTCTTCTCGTCGCTTCCGTCTGCCTTTCCTGATTCTGTTTCGGAGACCTTGCCCCATGTCCCCCCAACCAGCCTCGTTCAAATCGCTCGAAGACCTTCGCGCCGCCTGCCTCGATCTTCCGACTGGCAGCGACACCGCCGCCGGAGCCGTCGCCCGCCGCCAGGACACTCTGACCAAGCCGCCGGGCAGCCTTGGCAGGCTGGAAACGATCGCCGCGTGGCTCGGCCGCTGGCAGGGCCGCGACA
>NZ_RZSB01001080.1:0-1441 GCF_004023285.1 Mesorhizobium sp. M2A.F.Ca.ET.067.02.1.1 | reverse complement strand
CTTGCGAGCAGCGAAGCGGTCGAGCCCGTCGAGCTCGTCCCATACGGCCTGGCGCTCCGGCGTGACCTCGAGACCGGCGAGGAAATCTTCGTTGTCCTTGAGCTTGATGGCGGCTTCGACCGTCAGGATGTTGATCGCCGGCAGCTTGTGGCGCTTGCCGACCTCGAAATCGTTGAAATCATGCGCCGGTGTGATCTTGACAGCGCCGGAGCCTTTCTCCGGATCGGAATACTCGTCCGCCACGATCGGTATCCTGCGGCCGACGATCGGCAGCACGACGTGGCGGCCGACCAGATCGGTGAAGCGCTCGTCACCCGGATGCACGGCAACCGCCGTGTCGCCAAGCATCGTCTCGGGGCGCGTCGTGGCGACCGTGATGAAGGTCCTCGGGTTCTCCGGGTCGAACGCTTCGCCTTCGATCGGGTAACGGAAGTGCCAGAGATTGCCGTTGACCTCGTGCTGCTCGACCTCGAGGTCGGAAATGGCGGTGAGCAGCTTGGGGTCCCAGTTCACAAGGCGCTTGTCCTTGTAGATGAGGCCTTCCTTGTAGAGCGTGACGAAGACTTCCAGCACCGCCTTGGACAGGCCTTCATCCATGGTGAAGCGTTCGCGCGACCAGTCGGCCGAGGCGCCGAGGCGCTTCAGCTGGTTGAAGATCGCGCCGCCGGATTCGGCCTTCCACTCCCACACCTTCTCGATGAACTGCTCGCGCGTCAGATCGCGGCGGTGGATCTGCCTTTCCATGAGCTGGCGCTCGACCACCATCTGCGTGGCGATGCCGGCGTGATCCATGCCGGGCTGCCAAAGCACGTTCTTGCCGCGCATGCGCTCGAAGCGCACCAAAATGTCCTGCAGCGTGTTGTTGAGCGCATGGCCCATATGCAGCGAGCCGGTGACGTTCGGCGGCGGGATGACGATGGTGAAAGCTTCCGCCCCTTCCTCCGCGCCGGCGCCGGCCCGGAAGGCGTCGGCCTCTTCCCAGATTTTGGCGATCTTCGGCTCGACGGTCTTGGCGTCGTAGGTCTTTTCAAGCATGGAGGAGGTCCGAACTGTCGGTAACAAGCGTCCGGTGTAAATCGGAAGGTCTTGGCCGAGTCAACCGCGAGAGCAGCAATCACTGCCACAGATAGGCCTGCCCTCGACCAGCGACAATCCCGGCCGAGCGGGAGCTACGCGCGCTCACCTAAGAGCCTTGAACAAGCCACCGCCCGAAGGCGGCGCTTTTCAGCCTGCGTGTTGCGGCGGCTACTGCGCGCCGCGCGCCACGCGCTCGATCTCTTCGCGCACCAGCCTTTCGACCAGCGTCGGCAGGTTGTTGTCGAGCCAATCCTGCAGCATCGGCCGCAGCATCTCCTCGGCCATTTCATCGAAGCTCTTCTTGCCACGGCTGGCAAAGGCATCGGAAAGCTCGCCGAAAGCGGCGGCAACCTGCCTGCCCGTG
>NZ_RZSB01000107.1:0-11570 GCF_004023285.1 Mesorhizobium sp. M2A.F.Ca.ET.067.02.1.1 | reverse complement strand
ACACACACCGGGGCGCTTTCGGGCGCCGACAGGGTAGTCGACGCCGCCTTGCGCAGGGCAGGCGTGCTGCGTGTGGATGATCTCGCCGAGCTGCTCGATGCCGCCGAGACGGTCGCCCGTCACGCTCCCCTCGAGCGGGCGCGGGTCGGCATCGTCACCAATGGCGGCGGGGCCGGCGTGCTTGCCGTCGACAAGATCGTCGATCGTGGAGGCGAGCTGGCCGAACTTGCGCCCTCGACGATCGAGCGGCTCGACCGTGCGCTGCCGCCGACCTGGTCGCATGCGAACCCGGTCGACATCGTCGGTGACGCCGCGCCGGAGCGCTACGGGGCGGCGCTCGAAGCCCTGGCGGCGGATCCGGGGACGGACGTTATCCTGGTCATGAATTGCCCCACCGGGCTCGGTTCCTCGCCGGACGCGGCCAGGAAGGTCGCCGAGCTTGGCGACGACGGCGAGATCGGCGGAAAACCGCTTCTCGCGTGCTGGCTCGGCGAGCATACCGCGCGCGAAGGCCGGCGCGTCCTGACGGAAGCCGGCATCGCGAGCTTCGAGACGCCGGAGGACGCGGCGATCGCGGCGTCCTATCTCGGCGAATGGTCGCGAGCCCAGCGGGCGCTGCTGCGGACTCCCTCGAGCCGGGGTGGAGACCAAGCCGATGGCAAGGCATCGGCGCACGCCATCTTCCGGCAGGTGGCCGCCGAAGGGCGACGCATGCTGACGGAGCCGGAAGCAAAAGCGGCGATAGAAGCCTACGGAATCCCCGTGCCGCGAACCATCGTCGCCGGATCCGTTGTGGAAGTGGCGCAGGCGGCCGGCGAGCTTCTCGAAAGCTCTGAAGCAGTGGTCGTCAAATTGCTGTCGAAGGTAGTCTCGCACAAGTCCGATGTCGGCGGCGTGGTCCTCGACATCGCGACCGCGGAGAAGGCCGCGGAGGCCGCCCGGTCGATCGAGACGCGCCTGCGCACGCGGTCGCCGCAGGTGAAGGCGGACGGCTACACGGTGCAAGCCATGGTCGCGCGCAAGCATGCTCAGGAACTCATCCTGGGCATGAACCTCGACCCGATGTTCGGCCCGGTCATTCTGTTCGGCGCCGGCGGCACGGCGGTCGAGGTCGTGAACGATACCGCGATCGCCCTGCCGCCGCTTGACGACGTGCTGGCCGGAGACGCGATCGACGCGACCAGGATAGGCCGCCTGCTTGCCGGCTATCGCGATCGCAAGCCGGCCAACCGAGGCGCGATCATCGCCGCGCTGAACGGCCTGTCGCAAATGATCGTCGACTTCCCCTGCCTCGTCTCCCTCGACATCAACCCGCTGCTGGCCGATGCCGAAGGCGTGGTTGCGCTCGATGCGCGTATCGAGATCGACCCGCGACGGGTGGATGAGCCGGCGCCGAACCCGACGCTTGCCATAAGGCCCTATCCGTCGGGATGGAGCCGCGATCTCCAGTCGGACGGCATGATCTTTCACATCCGGCCGATCATGCCGGCGGACGTGGCGCTTTATCCCGCGTTCCTGGCGAAGATTTCTCCCGACGACCTCAGACTGCGCTTCCTGTCGCTGCGGAAGAACTTCCCGGACCAGATGCTGAAGCGGCTCACACAGCTCGACTACGAGCGCGACATCGCCTTCGTCGCTCTTGAAAAGGACACGGGAGCGCTGGCGGGAATCGGCCGGCTTTCCTGCGATCCGGATCACAGGAGCGGTGAATATGCGCTGCTCGTGCGATCGGAGCTGCAAGGCCATGGCCTGGGATGGGATCTGCTGAAACAGGTCATCGACTATGCGAAGGCCGAACGCATCGGCCGCATCGAAGGCACGATCCTCAACGAAAATCGCAAGATGCTCACAATGTGCCTGGAGTTCGGCTTCTCGATCGCGCACCACCCGAGCGAGCCCGGCCTGTCGGTGGCGACGCTGGAAGTCCGCTAGAGCGTTTCACTGTTTCACGGAAATGGCGAAACGCTCTATCTCCTTGTTTTGACGCAATTCCTGACGGAAAACCGCGCACACTATTCTTGGAATTCCTGTAAGCGGGTGACAGCTTTATGATCCGGTCTTCCTGAAGCCGGCCGCGGATGAAACGGCGCCCTCGACCGAGGCCACCATCTCGGCCGTGATGTCGGCCACTTTGCGGTCGGCCTCGATCTTGCGCCAGGTCATCGGACCGGCATCGCGCTGCAATTGCCGCGAAACGATGTCGATCGTGGCATCGGAGGGGCTGCCCTTGCGCTCGCTGACCCGGCGCCAAAGCACCGACGGATCTGCCGCCAGCCAAAATCCCGCGAACGGGACGTTTGTCCCGGTCGCTGCGCGCTCGATCCTGTCGCGATCCTCCGGTCTGTCGAAGACCGCGTCGGCGACGACGCAGCCGCCTTCGGCAAGGATAAGCTCCGCCAGCCAGGCTATCTGGCGATAGACGCGTTCCGATACGCCGGGCCGGTAGGCCTTGGCCGGCAGCCGCGTTTCGGCCGCCACGCCATGCATGGCCTTGCGGATGCGGTCGCTCTCGACGATCCGGGCGCCGGGGGGCGCGCCGATCTGAGCGGCGAGCGCCTCGGCGACCGTCGTCTTGCCCGAGCCGCTCAAGCCGCCGATTGCGACGAGCCGAGGCGGCGTTTCGGCAAGCAGGGTTTGCGCGAGGTGGAAATAGGATCGCGCTTCGGCAATCAGCTTTGTCGAATCCTGGCTGGCTTCCTCGACCTGCGTCGCGGTCACGTGCGCGCGCACCGCCGCCCGCACCGCCATGAGGAAAGGCAGGAGAACGAAGCCGTCTTCGTCATCGGCATCGTCGAGATAGCGGTTCATCACCAGATTGGCGAATTGCGGAAAACCGCGATGCCACAGATCCATCAGCAGGAATGCGAGATCGTAGAGGACATCGACGGTGGCGATCTGATCATTGAACTCGATGCAGTCGAACAGGCGAGGCTCGCCATCGAAGACGCAGATGTTGCGCAGATGCAGGTCGCCATGGCAGCGGCGGACCCGACCTGCCGCCTCGCGCCGGTTGAGCAGGCTGGCATGGCGGGAAAGGGCGTCGCGAAACGCCGCGTTGAGCGTTTCGATCTCCTTTCGGTCGAACACATGGCTTGTCGCAAATCCGGCCGAATTGATTTCCAGGACGCCGCCGATATTCGCCGACCCGCTGCCGGCATGGACCACTTCGGCGCCGCGGTGATAGTGCGCGATCATGCGGGCCACGCCTGTCATCAGCGCGGGTGTCAGTTCCCCCGCCGCGGCCATGCGATCCAGGAGCTTGGACTGGTCGAAGCGGACCATCTCGATGACGGCGTCGACCAGTTCTCCCGGCTCGTCCAGGGCAAGCCGGTCGCCCGCGCGCGTGACGCGGTGGACATCGAGATAGAGGCCGGGCGCTGTTATGGAGTTCAGCTCCACTTCCCTCTCGCACGCGGCGAGCCGCAACGCCGGCGTCGAGAAGTCGACATAGGGCAGCTTGACCGCCCGCTTCATCTTGAATGCGCGCCGCCCGACGAGGAAGATCCGGGAAATATGTGTTTCGATCGTCTCGACCGGACCAACCTCGCCATGGCTGGCAGGGTTCTTCAGCATCTCGACCACGACATCCTGGTTCTCGGTGATCATTGGGGCATGTCCTTGGCCTTTGATTGCATCCTCATTCGGCCTCGCCGGCCGAGGTCTCGCGGGAGTCGCTAACGCTGAAGCGTCTGGACGTAACCGGCGAGGTTATGGATGCGTTCCGTGGTCACGGCCTCTCCACCATAGGGACCGTACTTCTTCACGTCGTCAGGCAGGAACTGGTTGCCCCAAACCGGCATGTCGCGCTCACCATGCGCCGGGACGAGACCGCGACCGTCGATCGTGGCGTAGA
Organism: Mesorhizobium sp. M2A.F.Ca.ET.067.02.1.1; assembly: GCF_004023285.1. Lineage (NCBI taxonomy): Bacteria > Pseudomonadati > Pseudomonadota > Alphaproteobacteria > Hyphomicrobiales > Phyllobacteriaceae > Mesorhizobium > Mesorhizobium sp. M2A.F.Ca.ET.067.02.1.1. The sequence continues at coordinate 7,717 of NZ_RZSB01000107.1, read as the reverse complement.
CCCGCCAGTAGGGAAATTCCCCGCCATTGCGCTTCGTCAGCGTCGTCAGATCGGCGGGGCGCTTGCGCAGCTCATCGGCCAAGGGCCCGTCGCCCTTGCCTTCCACGCCGTGGCAGACCGCGCAGGAATTCAGATATTCCTGCTGTCCATTGCTCATCTGCTGCGCCGCCGCGGCGCTCAGCGTCAGCGCGAAAAGACCAATCGTCGTCCGGAATCTCATTGATCTGCCTCCAGCCATCGGTGTCAGGCTAAACCATGCGACGCGCACGCACGTTGACCGGGATCAATCTTGCGAGGGACGATTTGATTCAGCGCAAGGAAGGATCCCAACCGGCTCGCTAAGGCTGCATTCCGTGTTCTCGAACAAGGAGCGGCCCCCATGCCATTCAAGACATTGCTCACGGTTACCGGGCCCGACTACGGAGACGGTGATTTGAGGCTCGCCGCCGGTCTGTGCGAGGAAATCGACGCGCATCTTTCCGTGCTCGTCGTGGTCATTGCGGCGCCTCCGTCTGGCGGAGAATACGCAGCGGTGATCTCGCCGGCCTGGCTCGCAGAGCGCGAAGCCGAAATGGAAACCCAGGAGAAGCGCAGCTCGGCGGTATCCAGGATGCTGTCGGAAGGCCCCGTATCGGCCGACCTCGGCAGCGAATACCCGGAGCAGTCCTGGACGGATGAGATCATCGGTCGGCGGGCCCGCTATGCCGACCTGACCATCGTCGGACCGGAGATGCTCGCAAGCGGCTTGCTTAAGGATAAGGTCCTTGCGGGCAGCCTGTTCTCGTCCGGGAAGCCTATCCTGCTGGTCCCTCAGGGAGCGCGCGCGACATTGAAACCGAAACGCGTCCTTGTCGCCTGGGACGCCAGTCTGGAAGCCTCGCGCGCCGTGCGGGAGGCGCTCGATATCTTGTCGTCCGCCGACGAGGTCCGCATCGCCATGATCGATCCGATCGAAGACGAACGGCATCATGGCGCGGAGCCGGGAGCGGATCTGGCGGCCTATCTCTCCCGGCATGGCGCGAAGGTCGCGGTCGATCGCCTGCCGAGTTCGGGCCACTCTGTCGCCGCCGTTCTTCGCCAGCATGCCACCGACACTGGCGCCGAGCTCGTGGTCATGGGAGCTTACGGCCACTCCCGGCTGCGCGAGCGGATATTCGGCGGCGTGACCAAGTCCATGATCGAGGATCCGGGGCTGACGGTTCTTATGGCGCGCTGAAGGCGCATTCGCCGAAAGGCCAGATCTCGAGGCTGGTCTGCGCGAGCCCGGAAAGCTCAATCTCGGCAACATTCAACCGCCTATCGTTCTCGTCGTGACCCAGCAGTGGAACAGGCGCGGACAAGGCGCTCAGCTTTGCCTTTCAACTGTCGAAAGATGTCATTGCCGTCCGTGTGGCGCGCATGTCGAGTGACCGCCCCATTGCGGTGCTGCTCCCGGGAGCCCCTTGGCCAAAAGTTTTCGGCCGAGCGACGGAAAACAGGAACGTTCCTTTTTCTCAGGCATTCTCCCTAGTCCGCATCTCATTCACTCCTGTTTGCTGGGCCCGGAAAATTGTTACCCAGAGAGCATAATTTGTCGAACCCTGACGCCGGTGAGGTCTCCGTCGTCGATCTTATTCCTGCCCTGCGGGCTTTTGCACGAACGTTCTGTCGGGTGCCCGACGACGCCGACGATCTCGTGCAGGAGACACTGACCAAGGGGCTTGCCAACCTGGACAAGTTCGAGCCGGGCACGCGGCTGAAGTCCTGGCTCTTCACGATCATGCGCAACACGCATTACACGCGTGTCAAGGCAGCGGCCAGGGAGGCGCCCGGGCTGCTTGACTGCGCCTCCAGCCGGCCGATCTCGGAGCCGTCGCAGGATTGGTCGGTTCAAAGCAAGGAAGTGCATCGAGCCATTCAGCAGCTGCCGTCCCATCAGCGTGAGGTTCTGGTGCTGATCGGCGTGCTGGGCGTAAGCTACGAAGAAACCGCTGAGATATGCGGTTGCGCTGTCGGCACCGTCAAAAGCCGTCTCAATCGTGCCCGTGCCGGTGTTCTGGAGTTCCTCGGGGAAAGCTCGCCGCAGGCGCTGATCGAGCGACGACGTCAATTTTCGGACGACCATTGGGATACTGAAGGCGCAAGACGCTAAAGCCAGCCTACCGGCGCTGAGTTGATTTCAGGACTTTCGCCTCTCTCATCAACGAGGCCCAATTCAGGCCGAGCAGCGAAATAAGGTCAAGCGCCTGCGTTTCGGTGATGCCCGTCGTTGCGACCAGCCGCCGAACGAGTTCGTCCACTTCCGGAGTTCTGCCATCCTGCGCCATCGGGATGACTCCTAACCGGCAACAACGATTCACTTATGTTAATGTTCCACCGATCATGCTGGCATTGCGACAGCAGGCACTGCCAATGCCCTTCGGCCCGGTCTCGGAGGAATGCCGCATCCTTGCCGCGTCGTCTTCAACCGCGCTCAGCCGTCACATCGCCTTTGCGCTTTTTCGATCAGCGCGTTCTGCAGTTCGAGTGCAAGCCTGGTCAGCCGGTCAGGGACCTTCTCCCGCTCGATGGCGGTCAACAGGGACGCGATCTCCTGGTCCAAGCTCTGGATTGCCTGGGCGCATAGATCGCGCTGGCTCCGGCGAGACATCGCATTCTCTTAACAATAGAGGCCCCTTCAGATCTCACTGAGGCATACCCGACCGGCCTTTGCAAGACGCTCGACGCAAGGATTTCGGGATCGCAGTCTTCGGATTTCGGGGCAAAAGGCGATCCGTGAGCATGCACTCATTCCTTAGGCAGACGGTTCGCCGCGTGGTCCTGGTACTGATCGGATTTGATCCGGTTGCCGTCGAGGCCGCGTTGCTCCGTATGCTGCTTCTTGTCCCGGTTGGACAGGACCTCGTTCTCGCCGACCATGTCCTTTGCGAGCGTCGTCTTCGCTCCGGTTCCGGAGCCCTTGCCCTGGCTGCCGCGGCCCATATGCTTCTTACCGCCGGTTGCCATTGTTCTTCTCCTGGGCTGCCCGCGAGAAACTGTTCGGCGACCGAACTGCCGCCCGCGCGTTATGTTCCGCCGCCACAGCGGATAAGGAAGACCGCGCCGTCCCAACTGCCGAAAGGCATTTCGCCATCGACCAAGACGTCCATGCCATATGCACGGGCAAGACGGTCGATATCGCGGGAATCGATGTCCGGCGACGCCCGATAGGAATAGTTGAGGATTGCCGCCATTCCTCCTGGCCGCAGCACGCGCGCGATCTCGCCGAAATGCCGCTCGGCAACACCGGCAAGCACCAGGTACGGAAAACTGTCGAGAGCCAGCACGCAGTCGAAGCTTTGATCGGCAAAGTCACCGAGATCCAAGCCCGAGGTCAGGCGGAATTCCACATTGGCGACGCCGGCGCATCGCCGGCGCGCGATGGCGATCATCCGAGGCGAGATATCGATGCCGACGATACGTCCTGCCATGGCGCCAAGCGCATGTTCGAGGCGCCCGATGCCGCAGCCGATGTCCAATATGCGGTTGCGGCTGCCGAGCATGCCTTGTCGTTCCAGCCACAAGGCAATCTCGCCGGTTGTGGCCGAGAGCCTGTCCTCATCGCCCAGCGACGACAGCTGCACGCTGGCGGCCGGAGATATGGCGGCCGCCCGATCGAATCCGCCGGCCAGCCGCTCGACGGTCATGGCGGCCGTTTCGCCGTTGGCAGGGTCATGCGACACGCAGGCAGCGACCCTGCGGACGGAGTCGAAGGCGTCGGCCTTGTCACGCAGCATCGTGGCGATGCCTTCCAGCCAGCGTCGCCGGGGGACATGGCTCGGGCGCATGTCCAGGGCGACATCCGCCAGTTGCGCCGCGCTGGTCGTCTTGTCGACACAGACGGCCAGTCTGGCCAGCGCGTTGTCGACCGAAAGGCCGTCCGCCATGTAGTCCTCCAGCAGGCGCCTGGCGATCGCGCCGGTTTGCCTCGCGGGGGTCACGGCGGCGCGCCCCGCGTCCACATCTTTTGCGCTGTCCAGCGATCGTTCGCGCCCCAGCCATATTTGTAGCCTTCACGGCCGCGCAGGAAATCGAACTCGCGCGCGCCTTCGTTGGCGGCTTCCGCGATGGCATGGCCGATCAGGATCGCGCCGGGGCTTTCCTCGGAATAGGCTGGATCGAAACCGCCGAGATAGGCATAGGCCCGGCCGCGGTGATGAAATCCGTAATAGGCACCGACGACGGCGTCGCCGATCTCGATCGTCAGGCATCGCGTCAGGCCGCTATCGGCAAGCCGCGGCAGGGCCCTGCGGTGGAATTCCACAGCCGCGGCGGATAGCACGCCCCCGCCATGACCGGCCCAGCGCGCGCCATGCAGCCGGATCAGCCTGTCGAGAAATATCTGCGGATCGGACTCGCCGCGGCTGACGACAACGGCCCCCCTTCGCCGGGCAGCTCGCTCGGCGCGGCGCAACTGTCGCCTTCGTCTCGCCGGAACCGAGTAGGCCAGGGTTCGATCGCCATCGAGCGGCAGCACGGGACAGGCGGCGTGCGCCATCGACCGGCACTCTTGCGCATTCGGCAGCTCAAGCCTCAGCGACATGGCATCAGCCGGGAGGTCGGGCAGGATCCATTGCGACCATTCGAGCGAGAGCACCGCGCCGGCGATGGCGGCGCCAGCCTTCGCTTCCAGTTCCGGCACGCACAAGATGTCGAGGTAGTCGCTTAGAGAAATGCCGATGGGCAGCAGGCGCTGACCGCGATCATGCCTTTCGACATAGAGCGGCGCCAGACCAGCGAGGGCGTCTCCACTCCACACGGCAATGGCCGCAAGGTCGCCGGGCGCGAATGTCCGCCACCACGGAATGAGCCAGGCAGGAGACTGGAACGGCGTGGCCGAGATGGTCCGCCGCCAGAGCCGCCACCAATGCGGCTCCAGGTCCTCGAATGCTCTCGCGTCACGAATGATCTCGGTGCACAGACCGCCCATCAGCCGGTTCCCAGCAGGGCGCGACGGGTGCCAAGCTTCGCCAGCGCTTCGTAAGCATCCATGTAGGACGGGATCATGCGCTCAAGCGAGAAGCGGCGACGCGCCTCGGCACGGCATGCCTCGTGGTCCTGGGCTCCGGAAGCGATAATGGCCTTCGCCATCTCCTCGACGTCATTGACGAGGAAACCGGTCCTGCCGTGCTGGACGACATCGGGAAGGGCGCCGTTCGGGAAAGCGACGACCGGCGTGCCGCAGGCAAGCGCCTCCATCGCGACAAGCGAGCTTGTTTCGGGGGCAAGGCTGGGAATGACCAGGCAGCGTGCGGTGTTGAGCAGCCGCCGCTTGGCACAGAAGCCGAGTGGCCCGAGGAAACGCCGCTGGCGATCGAGCCGGGGGCGGACCTCGTCGGCGAAATAGCGCAGATGGGTCTCGTAGGGATAGACCTGGCCGGCGATCGCTAAGGACATGCCGGCGCGCTTGGCTGCCTCCAATGCGAGATGGATGCCCTTTTCGGGACAGATGCGGCTGAGCACCAGCGCGAAATTGCGCCGCGACCGGGGCTCGTTCAGCGCTTCGATATCAACACCGTTTGGAATAGGCTTCGCAAGTCTCGATCCCGCCGGCGCCGTCCTGTGCTGCGCCTGCGAGACTGCATGCAGCCACAGGTCCTCGCGTGACGGCGCCAGCACCTCGGGCGGGTACCAGCCGAGCGGCAGGTGCAACGTCACCAGGGTTGGGCCGTCGGAAGGCAGATAGGCGTCGAAGTCAATCCCGTGGAGGTGAACGACGTCAATTGGCCAGCACGCGCGGGCGGCGGCTATCGCGTCGCGATGCGCTTGATGAGCACGGTCCTTCGCCGCCTCATCGAGCACACCCGCCTCGGCTGGTGTTTCCACCAGGACGCCGGCTGTGCTTGACCCTTGGCAGGCGACGACAACCGAACGGTGGCCTTTCTCGACCAGCGCACGATCCAGCGCCGAAAGCACCTGCTCGGCCCCGCCGACCGCATCCGGCCCGACGGGCGCGAGAGGGTAGGCGACGTTGAGGACAGTCAGTGTCATCGTTGATCTGGGGCTTCACCATGCCGCCGGCACGCGCTGCGTCGTCGCCATGTTGTCGCCGATCGCCGGAGCGTAGCGGCGGATCATCGCCGCGCAGAACTCGGAGAATTCCTCGGGAATCTGGGGCGGGCTGGTGTGATGAGGTTGAAGACCGCGATGCTCCGGCGTGAAGCAGAAGGTGACGGTGACGTTGAAGTCGGCAAGCGCTTCCATCTGGCGGTCGAACCAGTCCAGCGCATTCGGCCGAAAACTGTCGGCCCAGGACAGGCCGGTGCGCAGGTGGGTGACACCCAGACGTTCCATCCAGGCAACAGCGTCGTCCAGCCGAGGGTCCTCGTAATGGAACCACTGCACCAGGCCCATTTGCGGAGTGTGGCGCACGAATTCCTCGAGCGCCGGCTTGGGCGTGCCGTCCTCGCGAAGCAGGCCCATGTAGAAGTGCCTGTAATAGGACGAGCCTTCCGCCTCCCGATGGCGCGTCGTCGCTTCCCAGGAGCGCGGCAGATCATAGAGGCTGTACCACTGAACGCGTGGCGCAAGTCCGAGCAAAAGCTCCGCTGTCCGGCGCAAGCCCCAGACTTGCACCTCCTCGGCGCCGAAGGTCGACACACCGACTTCGCTGACCCACACGGGAATGTCCGCGACCGTCGCGATCTCTCCGAGCTTGTGGGGCCACTCGTGGATTTGCCAGAGGTTCCAGTCGAGCGGGAAGCCATGCACGGCGACCGCATCGACATGGTCGAGCACGCCGAACTCCTTCATGCGCGTCATGAACCCGGCATCGATCGGCGAAATGCCGCCCAGCACCTTTGTGATGGCAGGATTTTCCCGGCCGATCGCATCAGCCGCCAGGGTCGCCATTGTGGCAAAACGGCTCCAGTCGGGGTCGAGCTCCGGATCCCAGTGCGATTTGTTGTTGGGCTCGTTCCAGATCATGGCGGCTTCAATCATGGGTCTCTCCTTTCGAAGGATAGACGGCGGCGCTGCCGGCCGGTTCACCGGACGCGCGGCAGAAATAGACCTCGTCTTCCGGGTGGAGCAGGATCTCGAAACCGGCGCTGCGCAGCATCGCTTCGGTGCAGGCGCGGTTCGGAATCCACCAGTTGGTCGGGTCGTCCGCATAGCGATGCTCGATGAAGTGCAGCTTCGGAAACTCGGGCCGATCGAAGAGGTCGCGTGTCCAGAAATGGTAGTTCTGTTCGAGCGGCAGGACTTCGTTGCTGCCCCGCTGCATCGACTGGAAGATCATCAGGTCGTTCGCGACATGCGCGCGGATCAGGTCGAGCGCCAGCAACGGGTGGCGCAGGTGGTAAAGCACGCCCATGAACAGCACGATGTCGAAGCGCTCGCCGAGCGAGGCGACGTCGTAGACCGACAGTTCCCGGAACTCGATGTTGCAGTCGGCGATCTCGGCGGCGAAACGCGCCTGGGCGAGATAGGCTTGGTCGAAGTCTATCCCAAGCACGCGATCGGCACCGCGTTTCTTCATTTCGATCGAGTAGAAGCCTGCGTTGCAGCCGATATCGAGCACCGACTTGCCCGAAAGATCAGTCGGAATGGCATCCGCGAATTTGCGCCATTTGATCAGCGGGTAGTTGCCGAGGAAATGATCGGGAGCGGTCTCCACGCCCGCGAGCTCCATATTGTGGAACCACGGCCCCAATGCGTCGATGCGGCGGCGTATCTCCGTGCTGGAATGCAGCATGGC
>NZ_RZSB01001079.1:0-1447 GCF_004023285.1 Mesorhizobium sp. M2A.F.Ca.ET.067.02.1.1 | reverse complement strand
AAGCAGCTCAACCCGGAACTCTCCGTCGTCGTCCTGGAGAAGGGCGGCGAGGTCGGCGCGCACATCCTGTCCGGCGCGGTCGTCGATCCGATCGGCATCGACCGGCTGCTGCCCGGCTGGCGCGAGGAGGGCGATCATCCCTTCAAGACGCCGGTAACGGCGGACCATTTCCTGGTGCTCGGCCCCGCCGGCTCCTTCCGCCTGCCCAATTTCCTGATGCCGCCGCTGATGAACAATCACGGCAACTACATCGTGTCGCTCGGTAATGTCTGCCGCTGGCTGGCGACGAAGGCCGAGGCGCTGGGCGTCGAGATCTATCCGGGCTTCGCCGCGGCAAGCCTCGTCTATAACGAGGCCGGCGCCGTCACCGGCGTCATCACTGGCGACATGGGCATCGAGAAGGACGGCACGCATGGCCCGGCTTACGCGCCGGGCATGGCGCTGATGGGCAAATATGTGCTGATCGGCGAGGGCGCGCGCGGCTCCTTGGCCAAGCAGCTCATCGCCAAATACCAGCTTGCCGACGGCCGCGAGCCGGGCAAGTTCGGCATCGGCCTCAAGGAGCTTTGGCAGGTCAAGCCCGAGAACCACAAGCCGGGTCTTGTGCAGCATTCCTTCGGCTGGCCGCTCGACATGAAGACCGGCGGCGGCTCCTTCCTCTACCATCTCGAGGACAACCAGGTGGCGGTCGGCTTCGTCGTCCACCTCAACTACAAGAACCCTTATCTCTCGCCCTTCGAGGAGTTCCAGCGCTTCAAGACGCATCCGGCGATCGCCGGCACCTTCGAAGGCGCCAAGCGCATCGGCTATGGCGCGCGCGCCATCACCGAGGGCGGCTGGCAGTCCGTGCCGAAGCTGTCTTTCCCGGGCGGCGTGCTGATGGGTTGCGCTGCCGGCTTCGTCAACGTGCCGCGCATCAAGGGTTCGCACAATGCGGTGCTGTCCGGCATGCTGGCGGCCGAGCATGTCGCCGACGCCATCGCCGGCGGCCGCGCCAATGACGAGCTTGCGTCCTATGAGGAGGCCTGGCGCGGCAGTGACATCGGCAAGGACCTGAAGAAGGTGCGCAACGTCAAGCCGCTCTGGTCGCGCTTCGGCACCATCGTCGGCGTCGGCATCGGCGGCCTCGATATGTGGCTGAACACGCTGTTCGGCTTCTCGCCCTTCGGCACGCTGAAACACGGCAAGGCCGACTATGCGACGCTCGAGCCGGCCTCCAAGCATCAGAAGATCGCCTATCCGAAGCCGGACGGCGTCTTGACCTTCGACCGGCTCTCCTCGGTGTTCCTGTCCAACACCAACCATGAGGAAAACGAGCCGGTGCACCTGATCGTCGGCGACATAGCGCTGCAGCAGCGTTCCGAGCACGACGTCTTCGCCGGTCCCTCGACCCGCTATTGCCCGGCCGGCGTCTATGAATGGGTGGACAAGGACGGCAACGCCGCCG
>NZ_RZSB01001078.1:0-1448 GCF_004023285.1 Mesorhizobium sp. M2A.F.Ca.ET.067.02.1.1 | reverse complement strand
GCTGCTGTTCGCGCTGCCGGTGCTGGGTTCCAACGTGCTGCAGTCGCTCAACGGCTCGATCAATGCGGTCTGGGTCGGCCGCTTCCTCGGCGAGGCTGCGCTGACGGCGACCTCGAACGCCAATCTGGTGCTGTTCCTGATCCTTGGCACGGTGTTCGGCATCGGCATGGCGGCGACCATCCTGGTGGCGCAGTCGGTCGGCGCCCGCGACCTGCCCGCGGCGAAGCGCATCGTCGGCACCAGCGCCACCTTCTTCTTCCTGGTCTCGGTCGTGTTCGCCGTCTGCGGCTGGATCTGGGTCGACGCCATCCTCACCGGGCTCGGCACGCCGGCGGATGCCTTGCCTTTGGCACGCAGCTACCTGCGCATCATCTTCGTCGCCGTGCCGATGATGAACCTCCTGTCCTTCATCATGACCGTGCTGCGCGGCGCCGGTGACTCGCGAACCCCGTTCGTCTTCATGGCGCTGGCAGTCGTTCTTGACGTCGTGCTCAACCCGCTGCTGATCCGCGGCATCGGCCCCTTCCCCGAGCTCGGCATCGCCGGCTCGGCGACCTCCACGCTCATAGGCCAGACGGTGAGCGGCATTGCCATCCTGACCGTGCTTTATGTTCGCAAGCACCCGCTGCGATTGGCTGGCGCCGATCTCGCTCTGCTGCGGCCCGACCCGGCGCTGCTGCGCATCGTCGTCTTCAAGGGCATCCCGATGGGCCTGCAGATGATCGTCATCTCGGCCGCGGCGCTCACCGTGATGGGCATCGTCAACTCCTACGGCTCGCAGGTCGCCGCCGCTTACGGCATCGCGGCGCAGCTCTGGACCTATATCCAGATGCCGGCGCTGGCCATCGGCGCCGCAGTCTCCTCGATGGCGGCGCAGAATGTCGGCGCCGGCCGCTGGGATCGCATCGGCAAGGTTGCGGCCTCGGGCGTCGGCTTCAACCTGGTGCTGACCGGCGCGCTGGTGGCGCTGCTCTTCGTCTTCGACCGCCCGGTGCTCAGCCTCTTCCTCAGCAGTGACAGCACCGCGATCGACATTGCCGCTCATATCAACAGGGTGGCGTCCTGGTCGTTCATCCTGTTCGGCATCACGATCGTGCTCTTCGCCACGGTGCGCGCCACCGGCGCCGTCATGCCGCCGCTGATCATCCTGATCATCTCGGTGTTGTTCATTCGCACCGACTTTGCCTATTCCATGCGCAGCGTCATCGGCCAGGAGGCGCTGTGGTGGAGCTTTCCGGCCGGCTCGATCGCCTCGCTGGTGCTTGCCGCGGCCTATTATCGCCTCGGCCGCTGGCGCACCACGCATATGATCGAGGGCCGGCCGGCGGCCGGCGAGCCGCCCGACACCGGCCTCGGCGTGCCGCGCCAGCGCGCCAATCTTGCGCCTGAGACACCGGCCAGCTGAGATCTACTGCCGCGCGTATTTGGCGCCGAAACCGAGCGCCACC
>NZ_RZSB01001077.1:0-1450 GCF_004023285.1 Mesorhizobium sp. M2A.F.Ca.ET.067.02.1.1 | reverse complement strand
GGTCTGGCGCCGGCTGAAGCGCTCCTGGACCGGCATGGCCGGGCTCTTCCTGGTCGTGCTTCTGCTTCTCATGGCGGTATTCGCGGATTTCATCGCACCTTCGGATCCGAAGGCGACCGATATCGCCTTCGCGCCACCGCAGGTGCCGAGCTTCCATGACAAGGATGGCAATCTCACCTTCCGGCCAAGGATCTATGCGCTGGCCGACTCGGCCGATCTCGATCCGGTCACCTTCCAGCCGATCGTCGGTCCCGACTACGATCATCCGCGCCTGCTCGGCTTCATCGTCGAGGGCGCGCCCTACAGGCTCTTCGGGCTGATCCCGGCCGACCGGCATTTGTTCGGGTCGATGGACGGCCAGCCGGTGCATTTCCTCGGCACCGACAAGTTCGGCCGCGACGTGCTCTCGCGCGCCATCCACGGCTCGCGGGTTTCGCTGATGATCGCGCTGACGGTGGTCTTCATCATCACCGTTATCGGCACCACCGTCGGCATGGTCTCCGGCTATTTCGGCGGCAAGTTCGATATCTGGATGCAGCGCTTCGTCGAGCTGGTGCTCGCCTTCCCGCAGCTGCCGCTCTATCTCGCGCTGACGACGCTGATCCCAGTCACCGCGCCGACCAATGTCTTCCTCGGCTTCGTCATCATCGTCATGTCGGCGCTGGGCTGGGCGCAGATGTCGCGCGAGGTGCGCGGCAAGACGCTGGCGCTGGCGCGGATCGATTATGTGCGCGCCGCAATGGCGGTCGGCGCCACGGACCGGCGCATCATCATGCAGCACATTTTTCCCAATGTGATGAGCCATGTCATCGTCGCGGTGACGATCGCCATCCCGACCGTGGTGCTGCTCGAAGCCTTTCTCGGCTTTCTCGGTTTCGCCGTGAAGCCGCCGCTGATCTCCTGGGGACTGATGCTGCAGGACACCGCGACCTATTCGGTCATCGGCACCTATCCGTGGATCCTGTCGACGGTCGGCTTCGTGCTGATCACCGTGTTTGCCTTCAACGCGCTGGGCGACGGCCTGCGCGATGCCGTCGATCCGTATTGAGGTGGCCGGGATGACGACGATCACGCTCGCAGAGAATTTCGCACCGGCCGTCCGGCTCGACCACGCCGCGCGCCATGAACAGCCCATCATCGACGCCCGCAACATCGAGGTCGCCTTCAAGGTGGAGCACGGCACGGTCGAGGCGGTGAAGGACGTCTCGTTCCAGCTCTATCGCGGCGAGACGATAGCCATCGTCGGCGAATCCGGTTCTGGCAAATCGGTCACGGCGCGCACCGTCATGGGATTGTTGTCGCGGCGCGCGACCGTGTCGCCACGCTCGAGCGTCGACTATCTCGGGCAGAACATCCTGAAATTCCCCGAGGCCGCCCGGCGCAAGCTGCGCGGCAACCGCATCTCGATGATCTTCCAGGAGCCTATGAGCTCGCTCAACCCGATCTACAC
>NZ_RZSB01001076.1:0-1450 GCF_004023285.1 Mesorhizobium sp. M2A.F.Ca.ET.067.02.1.1 | reverse complement strand
AATTATGGAGGTGGGGCCTACCGCACTACGCTGCCCCGCGCTGGAACGCTTCTACATAGGAAAGGGGCGCCTGGAGCGCCCAGACCACCTGGTCAGCATCATAGGTCACCCCGCCAGTCCCGTTCAGCGCCGCCGGCGCCAACCGGTTGAGCACGACAGTACCGAATCCATCATGGGCGATAGCCTTGACCCGGGGCCCATCCTTCTCGGTCCACGTCAGTTGGAACGTGCGGTCGCCGTCCTCGTCAGTCACTTTCCAGTTCAGCGTGATCGAGCCCTTGCGGCCGGACAGCACCCCGTACTTGGCGGAGTTGGTGCACAGTTCATGAAAGGCGATCCCGAGATACTGTACAGCGTTGGGGGTTAGGACCAGGGCAGGGCCGTGCAGGCCGATCGCGTCCTCGCGTCCGAACGGCTTGGCCTGGGCCAGCAGAAGATCTGCTACCGTCGCACCCTTCCAGTCGGCGGATACAAGCAGGTCGTGAGATCTCGACAGCGCCATGATGCGCTCACGGACCTGCTTCTCGAAAACGTCAGGGCTCCCCGAGCGTTTGTTGGTCTCGCGGATCATCGACAGGATCACAGCGTACTGGTTTTTCACCCGGTGGTTGACTTCGCGCATCAGCATGCGGATGCGCTCCTCGCTTTCCTTCGCGGATGTGATGTCGCGGGCGATCTTGGAGGCGCCGACGATACGGCCGGCGCCGTCGCGCACGGGAGAGATCGTGAGGGAGACGGGAATGTCGGTGCCGTCCTTGCGGCGACGGATGGTTTCGAAACTCTCGACCCGGTCACCGTTGCGGATCCGCTCGATGATCATGGCCTCTTCGTCTCGATACTCGGGCGGGAACAGCATCGTAATGTGCTTGCCAACAGCCTCCTCTGCGGTGTAGCCGAAAAGCCGCTCAGCACCCTGGTTCCAGGTTTTGATGAAGCCGCCGAGGTTCTTGCTTATGATCGCATCGAACGAGGACTCAACAACCGCCGAGAGGTGCTGGGCGGCATCCTCGCCCCGCTTCCGGTCAGTGAGATCGAACAACATGTTGACCGCGCCGATCAGCTCGCCATGCTCGTTGAGCAAAGGTGTCGGGAACGGCATGAACGGGAAGAGCGACCCGTCCGGCCGCTGTGCGATAGCCTCGACGCCACGCACCGGCCGATTTTCGTTGAGTGCGATCGCCATCGGACATTGGTCGTGAGGCAGCGGCTCGCCGTCTGGGGTGAAGAGCCGAAACGTCACACACCATTCATCCTTGCCGATCTTTGGCTCGCGGCCAGCCAACTCGGCCGCCGCTCGATTGTAGTAGGTGATCTTCCCCTTAGCGTCCGTCGTGTAGATCGCCACCGGTAGCGCATCCAGGATCTGGTTGAATCGGGCCTCCTGTTGACCCAAAGCTCGCTCGGCCGTCTTCAGGGGCGTCACGTCGATGGTGAAGCAGCGGGTATGGAC
>NZ_RZSB01001075.1:0-1452 GCF_004023285.1 Mesorhizobium sp. M2A.F.Ca.ET.067.02.1.1 | reverse complement strand
CTTCTGCGCGGCGGTGGCGAGCATCCTCACCGTCTCGCGCCTGTCGGCCAGCACGCCCGGCTCCGGCGAGCTGCTTCTGTCGGTGCTGGCGGCGGCGCTGCTCGGCACCGTCTTCTCGCGCCGCTTCGTGCCGACCATGGGCGGCACGCTGCTCAGCGTGTTGTTCATCGGCTTGCTCGCGAACGGCTTCCAACTGCTCAACGTCTCCAGCTACTGGGTCAACGGCGTGCAGGGCGCGCTGATCCTGCTGGTGGTGGCGATCACATCCTTTGCCCGCGGTTCGGAGGGTTCGCGATGAGCATCTCGGCCAATGAAACCACCGCCAAGGTGAGCCTGCGCGGCTTCCTCGCCAAATACAGCGTGCTCATCGCCTTCGCGGCCATCGTCATCTTCTTTTCGGTGGCGAGTCCGACTTTTCTCACGCCGGCCAACCTCTTCAACGTGCTGGTCAACAATGTCGTCATGCTGGCGATCGTGGCGCTCGGCCTCACCATCGTCATCTCGTCGGGCGGCATCGATCTCTCGGTTGGCGTCTCGGTCGACATGGCAAGCATGATCTTCGTCATGCTTCTGGCCGCCGGCTACAGCGGCGTGGTCGGCGTCGCGGGCGGGCTCGGCGCGGCGCTGATCGTCGGCATTCTCAACGCGATCCTCATCACCAGGCTCAACATCAGTCCGTTCCTGGCCACGCTCGGCGTCCTCTTCATCGGCCAGAGCACGCAGCAACTCGCCACCAGCGGCGGCCAGCCGATCTATCTCACAAGCGGCTATGCAGCCGACCAGTTCAACGCAATCGCCCGCACCGCTCTGTTCGGGATGCCGACGCCGGTGATCGTGCTGATCGTCCTTGTTGTCGCGGTTCATGTCCTGCTGCATCGCTCGGTCTTCGGCCGCTATGTCCAGGCGATGGGCGCGCAGCCGGGCGTGGCCTGGTATTCCGGCATCCGCGTGCCGCGCGAATTGTCGATGGTGCATGTTCTGTGCGCGCTGCTCGCCGGCGTCACCGGCATCCTCTTGTCGGCGACGGTGAAGTCCTACGTGCCGCTCTCCGGCAATGCCTTCCTGCTCGACGCCATCGGCGCCACCTTCATCGGCACGACGCTCAGTCGCGAGCGCAAGCCTTCGGTCATCGGCACGCTGCTCGGCGTGCTGCTGCTCGCCATCGTCAAGAACGGGCTGCTTTTGGTCGGCTGGAATTTCTACTGGCAGCAGGTCGGCATCGGCGTGCTCGTCTTCCTGGTGCTGGCCGCAAGCTTCGGCCTGCGCCGCGCCGCCCATTGAATTCGAAAGGTCAAGTCAGTCATGCCAAAATTCGACGTCAGCTCGATCGGCTTCTACGTCCTCGACATCCTCGGACGGCCGGTCTCGCGTATCCCCGAAGGCGGTCGCGCCGACTATATCGAGGAGATTCGCATGACCGTCGCCGGCACGGCGGGTGCCACCGGCATGGAC
>NZ_RZSB01001074.1:0-1455 GCF_004023285.1 Mesorhizobium sp. M2A.F.Ca.ET.067.02.1.1 | reverse complement strand
ATGCCGATTGTTCCTACCCCAAATAAAAATTGGAAAATTTATAGTCTATTTCGCAATTTATATCGAAAAATACAAAGCGCCCAGCGACAACCGATTGCCCAAGCCTCCCAACGCTTCGGATTAGCGGCTGCATCGCCGCGAAGGTCAATCACCTGAGTTGTAATAGCTGCTATTACGATTTTCTCGATTGGGCACGGCGGCGGTTGCGATCTAATAGGCCGCAGGTACCGGGAGCCTGAGGTACGCCCGGGGGAGGATCGACCCTTGAAAATTCTCGTTGTGCTGCGAATGATCCCGGATTCCGCGGGCGAGCTCGAACTGACGAGCGACGGACGCGGCATCGACCGCGAGTGGCTGGATTTCCAGCTCAACGATTTTGACGACCATGCGCTGGAAGAGGCGATCCTTTTGAAGGAAGCGTCCGGCGCGACGGTCGTGGCCGTCGCCATCGGCGAGGGAAGCACCCGTGTGCTGCAAATGGCGGTTGCCCGCGGCGCGGACGAAGCGGTCGCGCTCGAAGCCGAAGCGGATGGCATGATCGACTCGCGGGCGATTGCCAGCTCGATCGTTGCGCTCGCACGCTCCAAGGCCGCCGATCTTGTCCTTTGCGGCGTCCAGTCGACCGAGGATCTGTTCGGCCAGCTCGTGCCCTATGCCGGCGCCCTGCTCGGCTGGCCGCATGTCTCGGGGTCCAGCCGGGTCGACATCGAGGCCTCGGCCCTTCGCGTGACACAGGAGCGCGGCGGAGGCATCGCCGCGACCTACGAAATTGCGCTGCCGGCGGTGATCGGCGTGCAGACCGCATCCAAGGCGCCACGCTATGTTTCGGGCAGCAAGCTGAGAGAGGCGTCGAAGACGGCCATAGGCAAGGCGCCGTCCGTACCTGCCGGGTTCGAAAGATCAGCCGAGATCGTCGCGCTGAGATTGCCTGGACAGCGCGGCAGCGGCGAAAATCTCGGAGACAATCCCGAAAATGTCGCCGACAGGCTGGCCAGCATCCTGGCGGCCAAAGGCTTTGCAGGAGTTTAAGCGATGCGGATTGTCGCCTGCACGGAAGGCTCATTCGGCAAGATCGAGCCGTTTTCGCTGGAAATGATCACCGCGGCGCGCGCGGCCGGCGCGGCGGGTGACGAGGTCGTCGCTTTCTTCGCCGGCCAGGAGCTAGAGCCCGCCGCCGCGAACCTCGGCGCCGCCGACAGGCTCGTCGCGGCAAGCGCCGGCGGCTCCCAGCTCATCGCCGCCGAATCCTATGCCCGGCTGCTTAAGGATACCGTTGCAGCCGAGGAGCCCGGCCTGGTGCTGGTGCCCTACTCCGCCAACGGGCTCGACGTCGCCGGCGACCTCGCTGCACGCACGGGTTGGCCGCTGGTCTCCTATGTCAACGAAATTCACCGCGACGGCGACCGGTTGACCGTCGTCGCGCAGGTTTACGGCGGCAAGATCCTCGCCGAATGC
>NZ_RZSB01001073.1:0-1456 GCF_004023285.1 Mesorhizobium sp. M2A.F.Ca.ET.067.02.1.1 | reverse complement strand
CTATTCGCGGCTGTTCCTCGACTATAACCGCCCCGCCGATGAGTGGGATTTCATGCGGCCGGACCTCGGTGGCATCCCGGTGCCGGGCAATCTGGCGGTCGATGCCACTGATGCAAGGCTGCGCAAGCTTGTCGCCTGGGCGCCGGTCGAACGGGCGATCGTCGAAGCCGCCGCCGGCAGGCGCGCGCTGATTTCGGTGCACTCCTTCACGCCGGTGATGGGCGGGGTGAGGCGCGATGTCGATATCGGCGTGCTGTGGCGGGAACAGTCGCCCTTCGTGAACTCGGTGCTGAAAACGCTCAGGACCCAGGGCACGGAGGCAGGCTTCAGGATCGGCGACAATGAACCCTATGATTGGCGCCAGGCCGTCGGCTACACGCTGAACCGGCATGGGCTGCAGCAGGGCCGGCCCTGCCTCTATCTCGAGGTCCGCAACGACCTGCTTGCCGATCCGGAAACTTTCGAACGCATCGGCCGCCTTCTTGAAAATGCCTTTGCCACCGTCGCGATGTCCCTATGGCCGCAATCAGCCGTAGCCGTCTAAAGGCTGGACGCTCAAATAACGGGCCGCTAGAGCGTTTCACCGTTTCACGGAAACGGCGAACCGCTCTATCTCATTGTTTTTACGCAATTCCGGACGGAAAACCGCTCACACTTTTCCTGGAATTGCTCTAGAGCTTGTCAAATTGGAAACACGACGGCCAAGGGCGTGGACGATGCAAGGCAATGTGGGCAGCAAGATCCGGGACGCGCGCAAGCAGCAGAACATCACCTTGCGCGACCTCAGCGAGCGCTCCGGCCTTTCCGTTTCGCAGCTGTCAAAGCTGGAGAACGGCAAGGCTAGGCTGACCGTCGACATCGCGCTGATGATCGCCGGCGTGCTGCACGTGCCGGTGGCCTCCTTCCTGTTCAGCCCGAAGCCCGGACCGCAGGCGCGCCGCTCGATCACGCGCGCCGGCAGCGGCATTCTGCATGAAGGCAACGCCATGGAATTCGAGGTCTTGTGCAGCGATTTCCGCGATAAGACCAACATTTTCTGGCGCGTCACGCTGCGCGCCAGAAGTTTTGAGGAAAACGGCGGCTGGCGCAGCCATTCGGGTGAGGAGTTCATCCATGTGCTGAGCGGCAGCCTGCAGCTGCACACGCTCCATTACGACCCGACGGTGCTGCAGCCAGGCGACAGCATCCTGTTCGACGGCGAGATGCAGCACGCCTATGTCGCGCTCGGTGACGAGCCCGTCATCATGCTGATGTCGAACACCGTGCCGCGCGACGGACTGGCGCCGGGAGCAGGCGTCTGACCGACGCGCCACGACCTTCCGTTCAAGAATTTTTCTAAAATGGAAAAAAATGCTTGTTATGGAAAAGTCGGAGGACTAGCATCCTTTTGACCGGCCGACAGGAGAACAGCCAGCGGCCGGAATGGGAGAAATGACCGATGCTGTCGGTTGAGGCA
>NZ_RZSB01001072.1:0-1468 GCF_004023285.1 Mesorhizobium sp. M2A.F.Ca.ET.067.02.1.1 | reverse complement strand
GCCAATCGGTGAGCCAGAGGCCCATTCGGTCCAATACAAGGACAAGGACGCTCAAGCCGCCGACCCGGAGCGCGAGACGCGGCTGTTCCGCTTCTTCTGCTCGATGGCCGCCTATAACGAAACCGCGGTCTACTACATCGCCGATGACGTCAACGGCGTGACCCAGCTGCAGTTCACCGAGCCGGATCTCGATATCCGCTACGAGAACAACAACAGCGAAGGCAAGGTCGAGTCGATCCACATCATCGGTTTCAAGACCAGCGGCTGGGCAACCAACTCGGACTATGACGAGAACACGAAAACCATCACCACATCCGACAAATGGCGTGGCGTCGGGGATGCTTCGTCATCGGGGACCTATCTGTTCCGCAACGGTGACTTCTCACTCGTCCAGTACGACGTCGATGCTTCCTATGACGGCGAGATCAATCCGCAGACGATCATCGATTACAACACTGCGCCTTGAGCCTCGACAGAAGGGTCACGGCGCTTTCGTCAGCATCCAGTTCAGTGTGCCGCGCCAGTCCACCATGCGGATCGGCGTGCCGTGCGTGCCGGTCTCGAAGCGCACGAAGCGTGTCGGATAGGATTTTTTGGCCAGGATCGAGCGGAAGAAGGCTTCCTGCTTTTCCACCGGGAAGACCACGTCATGGCTGCCCTGGCCGAAGAACACCGGCACGCGGCGCTTGCAGGCAGGGCTGGTGAGAAAGCTGTCGTCCCACAGCGATCCGAGCAGCAGCAGCCCGTTGATGCGGCCGCCCGTATCCTTGCGCGCGGCGAGCTTCCAGCAGATCATGCCGCCCATGGAGCCGCAGGCGACGAAGATCTTCGCGCCGGGCGATTGTTGGGCGTAGTGATCAATGAGCGCAGCGACCTGCGCCGCGCCCTTGTCGCCGAAATCGGGGAAATCCGGCGAAAGGTAGAGGCCGTTATTGGCGGCCATCAGATTCTTGATGCGGTTGAAGTTGCCGCCGAAAGTAAAATCGTCGACACCTTGCTTGCGGCTGCCGCCCTGCCCATGCAGGTAGAGCACGATGATGGAAGCGCCGTCCGTCCTGCCGACCGCGACATGCCTGACATCGCCGGCGTCGGTCTTCAACATCAGGTCCCGCTGCACCTTGCGCACGCCGGGGTCGGTATATTGCGCGCGCACCCGCTTTTCCGGCACCTCGTCGCGCTGGTTGATGTCGCGCATCTCATGATAGTCGAGCACCGTATAGGCGCCATTATCGCCGGTGGACAGCGCCGCCGGATAAGCGAAGAGGTCGTCCTTGAACGGTTTTAGCGAAAGCGTCTGGCTGTGGGCAGCCTGGACGGCAAAACCGGTTGCAACGAGCAGGGCGAAGAGGAAGCGCAATGACATGCCGAGAGGCATGCGAAATTCGGCTTCGGTTTGTCAATCCTGCAGGACGCCGCCCGCCCCCTCCAGCGCCTCGCGCGTGTCGACGTCGATCGATGCACCCTGCCC
>NZ_RZSB01001071.1:0-1469 GCF_004023285.1 Mesorhizobium sp. M2A.F.Ca.ET.067.02.1.1 | reverse complement strand
GACCTTCCCGGCCATGACGGACGCCTCGGTCACCGCCTCGGTTTCGGATGCGCCTGTGGCGCCCAAACCGGCGAAAAAGACTGCGGTGACTAAGGCCAAGACGGCCGACGCTGTGGCGAAAACGGCAGCGGCATCGAAGGCATCGGCTGCAAAGGCGCTGGCCAAATCCTCGGCGCCGGCCAAAGCCGCAACGGCTGCCGCAAAGGCCGCGCCCAAGGCTGAGGCAAAGCCTGCCGCGGCCAGGAAGCCTGCCTCCAAGAAGACGGCTGACACCAAGAAGACGGCGGGAGCCGCCAAGTGAGCGTATCGGACAAGGAGCGGGAAGAAATCGAGAAATCGTCGGCGCCGCTGATCGAGCATCTCATCGAGTTGCGCCGCCGCCTGATCTGGTCGCTGGGCGGCTTCTTCGTCGCCTTCCTCGTCTGCTTCTTTTTCGCCAAGCGCCTGTTCAACCTGTTGGTCATCCCCTTCAAATGGGCAACGCAATGGGCAGGCCTCGACCCGCACAAGGTCGAGCTGATCTATACCGCGCCGCAGGAGTTCTTCTTCACCCAGGTGAAGCTTGCCATGTTCGGCGGCATGGTGATCGCCTTCCCGCTGATCGCCACGCAGATCTACAAGTTCATCGCGCCGGGCCTCTACAAGAATGAGCGCAGCGCCTTCCTGCCGTTCCTGATCGCGTCGCCGATCTTGTTCCTGATGGGCGCCTCGCTGGTCTATTTCTTCTTCACCCCGATGGTGATGTGGTTCTTCCTGGCCATGCAGCAGGTCGGCACCAACGACCAGGTGCAGATTTCGCTGCTGCCGAAGGTTTCGGAATATCTCAGCCTGATCATGACGCTGATCTTCTCCTTCGGCTTGGTGTTCCAGCTGCCGGTGGTGACCAGCCTTTTGACGCGCGTCGGCCTGTTGTCGTCGCAGGCGCTGGCCGAGAAGCGCAAATGGGCAATCGTCCTTTCCTTCGTGGTCGCAGCGGTGCTGACGCCGCCCGATCCGATGAGCCAGTGCGGCCTCGCCATCCCGACGATCATTCTCTACGAGGTCGCCATCTGGTCATCGCGCGTGATCGAGCGCGCCCAGGCACGGGACCGGCTGGCGCGCGAGCAGGCGAATGCGGACAGCTCTGTCGCGGGCGACAAGACGCCGGACGCGCCGTCCACCTGAGCGGCGGCAAGGCAGGGAAATCGAGGCGGCGCGCCTATCCGCCGTCTTGCATCGATAGCCGATGCGGTTTACGCCCTCGGTCCTTACTTCTGAGGATCGACCATGCTTGATATCAAATGGATTCGCGACAACCCGAAGGCCCTTGTCGAGGCGCTGGTGAAGCGCTCGTGGTCGGCTGACGAGGCGCAGTCCATGGTCGACGATCTGATTGCGAAGGACGAGGCGCGGCGCTCGCATCTCAGCGAATTGCAGGTCAAGCAGGAGCGCCGCAACGCCGCCTCGAAGGAAATCGGCAACGCCATGCG
>NZ_RZSB01001070.1:0-1470 GCF_004023285.1 Mesorhizobium sp. M2A.F.Ca.ET.067.02.1.1 | reverse complement strand
GGTGGCGCGTCTTCAGGACCAGTCGCAGGATTCTGAGCTTCTGGCGCTCGCCGCGGGCGCCAGGCTTCCCGACGACGGCGGACCGCCGATCGCCGGCGATGCGAGCGAGGGAGACGCGCTATGACCGGTCGTTCATGGATCTGGGCTGCCGTGCTGGTCGTGCTTGCCCTTTCGCTCGCGCTCAACTTCTTCTTTATCGGCTATGCCGCGCATGGCCTGCGCCAGGCGGCCGTCGGGCGCGGGCTGCTGGCGGAAGTCGCGGGCGCCTACTCGCCGGAGGTGCGCAAGGAGTTCCGCGCGGTTATGCGCGACAACCGCGGCCGCACGTTCGAGGCGCTGCGGCAGCTGCGCGCGGCGCGCGCCGACCTGGCTGCGGCCGAGAAGGCGCAGCCTTTCGACGAGGGGGCGGTTAGGCAGGCGATGGCCGCGGTGCGCGCCGCCACCACAAACCTTCAGGCAACGGTGCAGGACTACCTGCTTGCCGCCATGAAGAACGTCAACGCCAAGCCGGCCGGGTGAGCCATCGCCCCACTCGCGGCACAATTGCCGTGACCTATTCTAGAGCAATTCCAGGAAAAGTGCGGAGCGGTTTTCCGTCAGGAATTGCGTAAATACAAAGGCTTAGAGCGGTTCGGCGATTCCGTGAAACGCTGAACCGCTCTAGTGTCGGAACCATGATGGCGAACCAATGCGGCACGACCGGCTTGTCCTGATATTGCTCTGGCGCGAGCTCGTCGCCGGCCTGCGGGCGATGCGGTGCCGCGATCTCGCCTGGATCGGGCTCGGCGGCGGCGCGCTGCTGGCCTATGCGATCGCCGATATCGTGCTTGCCCTGCATGCCGCGGCGCCGAAATTGCGGGACGACCAGCTCCTGTGGACGCTTGGCCTGCCGCTCACCCTGGCCGTACTCGGGGCGCTCGCAGGCAACGCAGTCGCCAGGCTCTGCCTTGAACGCGCTTTCGCGCCCTTCCTCAAGGCGCTGCCGCTTGGCTCCAGACAGCGCCGCCACATGGCCGGCAGGGCGACGCTGGCGATCTTCGCGCCGCTGGGCGCCCTGGTTGCCGTTTCTGCGGGCTTGGCCTGCGCAGTCATTGGGCAGCCGTTGCCGGCGGCCTGGGGCCTGGGCGCGGCGATCTTGTTTGCCTTGGGCTTCGGCACGGCCGCTCTTTGGCGCCTGCGGCGGCCACGCCTTCTCCTCGATGACGCGGCAAGCGAGGCCGTGTTGGTTGGAAGGCCGTGGCTGCGCCGCCTCGACCGGGCGTGCCCGCGCTGGCTTTCGAGCTGGGCCTGGAAACTGCCGGGCGGCCGTTTGCGGCCGTCATGGAAGCTGGCCGCAGCCAGCCTCATGCTTGCGGTAGAGGAAATAATTGGCGAATGGGAAAGCATTGAAGGCCGCAAGGCAGGGAAGGAAGAGGTAGAGGGTCTGGCGGGAGGCATTCTTGTATTCATGATAAGAATGCGCTGAAAGAA
>NZ_RZSB01000106.1:0-11631 GCF_004023285.1 Mesorhizobium sp. M2A.F.Ca.ET.067.02.1.1 | reverse complement strand
ACATGGCGCTGCCACTGGGTGGCGCGTCGATGGACAATGTCTACGCGCTGCGGCGCTAGGCTCGAAAAATCCTTTTGAAATCAATGTTCTGCGTCGGCAACGACGCAGCACGTTGGGTTTTTGTGGTTCCCAGGTTCCGCACCAGGACGGCTTGGGAGCCGATGTTTTGACCCGTCAAGAGCGCCGTTTCGCTCTCCGCCAATTTCTAGAAGTCGACGCTTCGAAGCAACAAAGCGTTGAAAATACTTGTACGATTTCGGCGTGAAGTATCTTTAAACCTGTTGGCGCTATCCCTACGTCATCGTTGTTATGTCTATCAAGGCAACACCGATGTAACATCGCTTACGCCACGCCTTTCTCACGGGGGACTCGGGAGGCGCGGTCACTTTCCCAAACAATGAGCAGCCCGAACGCTCGACACGCTCTTGGTGCGTCGAGCGTCTCGGCGCGCAATCTCCCCGCTTTGTCAATCAACACCAGCCGGGTGGCGGCCGGGTGAACGAACCCGCGCGCCCTTAGGAGACAAGACATGGAAGCCCTAGAATATCTCGGCCCGATGAAATGGACGGCGATCGAGATCGCCGTGCCGGTTATCGTGCTGGCGATCCTGTTCTGGCGGAGCGGCATGGTCCGCTACATCCCGAACGACAGGCTCGGCATCCTGGAAAAACTATGGAGCTTTCGCGGCTCCGTCAGTGATGGCTTCATAGCGCTCAACCGTGAGGCTGGCTACCAGCCGGAAGTCGTGCGCGGCGGCCTGCATTTCTTCATGCCGTTCCAATACTCGATGCACCGCGCCAATCTCGTCACCATCCCGCAGGGCCAGATCGGCTATGTCTTTGCGCGTGACGGCAAGCCGCTGCCGCCGACGCAGACACTTGCTTCCAACACAGATGCCGACGATTTCCAGGATGTGCGCGGGTTTCTCGAAAAAGGCGGACAGAAAGGACCGCAGCGCAAGATCTTGCGTGAAGGCACCTATGCCATCAATCTCGCGCAATTCATCGTGCTCACCGCCCAGTCGATCTATGCCGTCAATCTGAGCTCGTCGGAACAAAGCCTTTTTTCCAACATGTCCAGCATGATCTCGGAGCGGGGCGGCTTTGAGCCGGTCGTCATCCACAATGCCGAGGACATGATCGGTATCGTCACCATCCATGACGGTCCGGCCCTGCCGGACGGCGAGATCATCGCGCCGACCGTGGCCAACGATCCGAACGACCCGAACTTCCACAACAATTTCCAGGACCCGGAGAAGTTTCTCAATGCCGGTGGCTACCGTGGCCGGCAGCTGCAGGTGCTGGCCGACGGCAGCTACTTCCTCAATCGCATCTTTGCGACCGTCGAACTGGTCGAGAAGACGATCATCGACGTCGGCACGGTGGGTGTCGTCGTCTCCTATAACGGCCGCCACGGCGCGGACATATCCGGGCAGGCGTACCGTCACGGCGAGCTGGTCGAAATCGGCGCGCGCGGTGTCTGGTCGACGCCGCTGCTGCCGGGCAAGTATGCGTTCAATACCTATGCCGGCAATATCATCACCGTGCCGACCACGAACTTCGTGCTCAAATGGACGAAGGAGCAGTTCGGCGAACACAGGCTGGACGAGAACCTGTCCGAAGTGTCGCTGATCACGAAGGATGCGTTCGAGCCTGTGCTGCCGCTCTCCGTCGTCGTGCATATCGACTATATGAAGGCGCCGCTGGTGGTGCAGCGTTTCGGTGACATCAAGCGGCTGGTCGAACAGACGCTCGATCCGATGGTTTCCGCCTATTTCAAGAACATCGCCCAGACAAAGACGCTGATCCAGCTCTTGCAGGAGCGCAGCGACATCCAGCGCAAGTCAGGCGAGGAGATGCGCGAAAAATTCAATTCCTACAGCCTCGAACTGCAGGAAGTGCTGATTGGCACGCCGCGTGCCGCCGATGGCCAGAACAGCATAGAGCAGATCCTGATACAGCTGCGCGAGCGCCAGATTGCGGTCGAAAAGGTCGAGACCTACAAATTGCAGGAGAGGGCGGCCACTCAGGAACGCACCTTGCGTGAGAAAGAAGCGCTGGCCGAACAGCAAGCCAAGATCACGACCTCGGCACTTACCATCGAGATCAGCGAGAACGAGGGCAAGGCGCAACTCGCCCGCACCCGTCAGGAGGCGGAAACCATCCAGGTCACCGCCAAGGCGGAGGCGGAGAAGGTGCGCCTCGCCGGCCAGGGCGAGGCCGATATGATCAAGGCTGTCGCGCTTGCCGATGCCGAGCGCATCAAGGCGACCGGTTTCGCGGAGGCCGAGAAGGTGCGCGCGCTTGGCCTGGCGGAGGCCGAGGCCACCGAGAAGAAGGTCGCGGCCTTCGGCGGTCCGGACTATCAGCTCAACTCGCAGGTTCTCATGCGCTTCGCCGAGGCGATCGAGAATGGCAGGCTGCCGCTCGTGCCGCAGATCCAGATCGGCGCCAATGGCGGCGAGAAGGGTGCCGCCAACGGCCTCGTCGAGATGATGCTTTCGATGCTCGTCGCAGACCGGGTTGGACGACAAAACCTGCCGGGTGCGGTCCCGGACCCGTTGAGGAGGAATGATTGAGGATGGGCCGGTCGCACCGGCCCATCTCGCGTGGCGCGTCGATGGGCAATGTCTACGCCTTGAGGCGCCGCGCCAGGCTGAGCCACGATGCTGGTCGAGGGCCCCGCGCCGATGTCGGCGCGGCAGGCCTCTTCTTCGACAAGGTCCGACTAAAGCGCGTCGCGTCGAAACGGATTCGCGCGACGCGCTTTAAGTCTTTGTTTTGATGCATGTCGTTCTCCCAAAACCGCTGCGCACTTTTGGTCGACATGCATTAAGTCAGTTCCGTACCAACAGTTTTTGGGACGCCAGCCAGAATGGCGGCAGGCAAAGCGGGATGGCCGACAGCAGAAGCATCTCGTCCTTGATAGCGACGCCGAACTCGTCGGCGACGAAGCGCCGGCGCGCGGCGAAACGCGCCGCGAGCGCCGGGTAGCGCTCGGCGATTGTCGCGCGCAGGCCCGCGTCGGCAAAGGTCACGGCGTCCTCGCAGTTGAGCGTCACGCCATCGGGCATCGGGACAGGAATGATGTCGACCTGGAACGGCATGCCGGAGACCAGGCGCTCGCTCGAGCCCGGACGTATAGGCGAATGCATCCATTCGTCGAGGCCGACCAGATGGCCGGGATTGAGGGCCGGCCGCAGCCTGCCACGGGCCAGGGTAGAGATCACCGCTTCGTGGATCGCGCCGCCTTCGACACCGATTCCGGCCGTTTCATACCAGGCGATCAGTCCGTCGAAATAGGCCTTGGTCATCTCCAGGAAAGCGGTGTCGGCCTCGGCGATGAGGCCGCCGCGGGCCGTCAGGCCACCCCAGTACCCGACCGCGGTGGTTGCGCCCTCGCCGCGCCGCGGCACGCGGGCTGTCGGGCTGCGCAGGCCGATGACGGGGCCGCTCGCATCGTTGGAGGCGAACATCGGATGGCAGCTCATGGGTTCGCCGGCATAGCCCATGCGGGACGCGGCCGCGAGCTCGCTGTCGCCAAGGTTGAAGCCCGTGACGATCCGCCAGACCGCCATCGACGCCCTCGACGCACCCCATTCGGCCTCGGCGATCTGGTCTGCGTCGACCACGGCCCGCAGGCCCTCGACCGGGTGCATCAGCACGCGGGTGGCGTCCACGATGTCGGACGGCCCGACGATCGCGGCAATGGCATCGACGATGAAAGACGGCGCGAAGAAGGTCGGCTTCGCCAAATCCCACTCCTCGTTCTCGAGATATTTCCAGCCGACAAGGCCGATCGTGTCGCCGGACCCGAGCCCAGCTTCGCGCAGCACTGCGACAAGATCCGGTTTCTGGCTGCGATCCTGGCCCATCAGGCTCAGTGATTGGGCAAGCATCGTGACGATGCCGGGCAGGCCGGCGATCGGCGTGTAGCCGATGTTCTCGTTGCCGGTGACTATGATGCGCTGGCCTGCATTGCCCAGAAGCAGCAGGGCCTCCTCGAAGCGAGGCTCGAAGCCCGTCAGGAACGCGATGTTGGCGGCGTGCTCGCGGTCGGCATAGACGACCAGCCAGTCGGCGCCGGACTTGTTGATGGCGCGGGCGCAGCGCGTTTCATATGTCGCGGCCGGGATGGCGGGGCGCTCGACCGGAAGGCCGAAATCCGGGATGTCCACGTTGCGCAGGGTGACGGTCATTTCTGTCCTCGTTGATGCTATGCCGATGGCGCCGCGATGGACGACCGGCTTGGGTGGCAGGGGTGCTATTCGCGCGCCAGAAATCCGATGGCCGACGGCAGGAGGGCGCAGGTTGCCGTGCTGCCGGGGGTCAACTCGCGGGCGATCGCGGAGGGCGTGAGCACGCTCAGTTCCTGGCCGTCGGCCGTGATGACGGTGACGCGTTCCGACGTGCCGACGAAGGACACGTCCGCGACCGTGACGGAGAAGGAGACCGAGCCAGGCGCCACATCACCGAGGGTGATGTCTTCCGGGCGGACCCAGACCGTGATCGCGCCGTCGCCGTGACGCGTCCGGTCATAGGCGGCGGGCATCGGCACGCGGATGCCGAAAAGATCGAGTTGCGCGCCGTCCGTTTGAGCCGACAGGATGTTGTTGCCGCCGAGGAAGCCTGCGACGAAGCGCGAGGCCGGCGCCCGGTAGATTTCGCGCGGACTGCCGATCTGAACGATGTTGCCGTTCTGGAAGACGGCAATACGGTCCGACATGGCGTAGGCCTCTTCCTGGTCGTGCGTGACGAAAACGAACGTGACGCCGGTTTCCTGGTGGAGACGCTTCAGCTCACGCTGCATGGCGTCGCGCAGCTTGCGATCGAGCGCCGAGAGAGGCTCGTCGAGGAGCAGGATCTTCGGTCCGAAAGCAAGCGCGCGGCCGATGGCCACGCGCTGCTGCTGGCCTCCGGACAGTTCGCGCGGCTTGCGTGCGGCGAGCTGGTCGAGGCCGACCAGCTTCATGACTTCATCAACGCGCGCGGCGATGCGCGCGTTGTCCCATTTGCGCACGCGCAAGGGGAAGGCGATGTTGTTCGCCACCGACAGATGGGGAAACAGCGCATAACCCTGGAAAACCAGGCCGAAGTTGCGGTCCTCGGGATCGACGCCGGTGATGTCGGCGCCGTCGAGCAGGATCGTTCCGGAGTCCGGCCTGGTAAAACCGGCGATCGACATCAGCAGGGTTGTCTTGCCCGAGCCGGATGGGCCGAGCAAGGTCACGAATTCGCCCTCGTTGATCGACAGGTCGACGCCGTCGAGCGCGATTGCCGATCCGTAGGCCTTGCGAAGCGTGCGGATGTCGAGGAAAGCCATTCAGTTCGGGTCCCGGGCGAGCGGCCCTGTCGAGCAATGGATGCCGCCGCCGTTCAGTTCGATGCATTCATAGTCGAGCGTCAAGATGGTGATGCCGGCCTTGTCCAGCCGCTCGGCGAGCCGGGGAGTACGGGTGGCATGCATGACGACCCTGCCAGGCGCGATGGCCAGGCAGTTCAGCGAGAAGGCATTGTCCTCGGGCGGCAGCTCGATCAGATTCATGCCGCGCTTTTTGAGGCGGTCGATGAAGAAGTAAGGGAGCTCGTTGATGTTGATGATGGCGGTCTCGTGATCGATCATCATGAAGCTGCCGTCGATGTGGATTCGATAGCCCGGCATCGGCACCTTGATCAGCTCGACGCCGAGGCTGTTCAGGATCATCTCGACCTGGCGGATACCTTCCTCGTTGCAGGCGACGGAGTGCGAGCAGACCGCCGTCTTTTCGTCGATCAGCGCGAAGCCGCCACCCTCGAACACCGCTTCGCCATGCAACGTTCCCAGAATCGGGCAGCCGGCCTTTGCCAGGGCCTGGGTGACCATCAGTTCCTCGCCGCGGCGAGCGCGCCGGGCAAGGCGGGTGACGATGGCGCCGCCTTTGACGCCGATGACACTGTCACGGCAGAAGGTCGATTTGAGCGCGCCGGGCGCCGCCTTCTCGGTGAGGATCACATCGACGCCTTCCGAGCGAAGCAGCGCGGTGAAGGCGTCATGGGCGGCCTGCATGGCGGTGAGATCCGGCGGGGTCTTACCCATGAAGTACCAACCCTTCTCCGGGTCGCCGAAGCCGCCGATCTCGGGCATTGGCTTGTTCTTGTCGACGATGTTGATCTCCTCGCCCGGGCGATGCATCAGCACCGCGCGCAGCTTGCCGACATCGTTGGTGCAGCCCCATGGACGCCCCCAGACCCGCGTCTGTTCCTCGGGATCGTGGAAAGCCGGCGTCGGCACCGATCCGAATGTCTGGAAGAACTTCGCCTCGCGATATTCGTGTTCGCTCATAGCGGCGGTGTGTGCTGACATGTCCTTGGTTTCCTTTCTTAACTTGTGGACTGGATGAGGGGTTCACGACCGGCGCTGCGCAAGACGCTCCCATACGGTCATGCGCAGCAACAGGCAGATGATGGTGATGACGAGCATGACGGTGGCGATGGCGGCCAGCGCCGGGTCGACGGCGTCGGCGATGCTTGTCCATATCTTGCGCGGCAGCGTCACCAGCCGACGGCTGGTGATGAAGAGCGTCACCGTGATCTCGTCCCAGGAGACGATGAAGGCCAGGATGGCGCCGGCGATCGTGCCCGGCAGGATATTGGGCAGGATCACCCTGCCAAAGACGGTGGGCGGGCGGGCGCCCAGCGAGCGCGCGGCCTGGACGAGGCGTGGATCGAGGTTCGACAGCGAGGCGCCGATCGCCAGAACGGCAAGCGGCATCGCCAGGATGACATGGACGATGGTGACGCCGAGCCAGCTGTCGAGCAGCGACAGCTTCGACCACAGCCGCACCATGCCGACGGCGTAGATGATCGGCGGCACGATAAGCGGCGAAAGCAGAATGATGCGCAGGGTCGAGGGCCATCGCCCGGCATAGACCCAGGCGCCGATGGCGAAGGCCGCCGACACGCCGGTTGCGGCGATGCTGGAGGCGAGCGCTATGCCCAGGCTGGTCAGGATGCTCGGCAGCCAGCCGGCGCGCCAGTCCGCAAGCGAGGCAAAGTGCTGGAATGAGATGCCAGTGGTCGGCAACGACAGATAGTCCTTCGCCGTCAGCGCCACCGGCACGACCACCAGCACGGGCACGAAGAGGAAGGCAAGCAGCAGCCATGCCAAGGTCCAGGGCAGCCAGCGCTCGCCTATGCGACGCAAACGCAAGCTCATCGGCGTCCGCCTTCGAAGGCGGCGCGAAGCGCGGGACTGCGCGCGGC
This sequence comes from Mesorhizobium sp. M2A.F.Ca.ET.067.02.1.1, assembly GCF_004023285.1. Lineage (NCBI taxonomy): Bacteria > Pseudomonadati > Pseudomonadota > Alphaproteobacteria > Hyphomicrobiales > Phyllobacteriaceae > Mesorhizobium > Mesorhizobium sp. M2A.F.Ca.ET.067.02.1.1. Next base: position 4,390 of record NZ_RZSB01000106.1, on the reverse strand, counting down.
GACCGCGACCAGCACCCCGACGACAAGCAACAGCGTCGTGGAGAGGGCGGTTGCCACCCCCCAGCGCAAGGTTGAGGAGATCTGCACCGAGATATATTCGGCGACCATGAGCACGCGGCCGGCACCCAGAATGGCCGGTGTCACCAGGAAGCCGAGCGAGAAGATGACGATGAACAGGCTGGCGATCGCAAGGCCGGGCAGGCTGAGCGGCAGCCAGACGCGGGTGAAGATGGTGACGGGCCTCGCCCCAAGCGATCGCGCTGCCTGGATGATGCGCGGGTCGATTTCGGAAAGGTTGGTGTAGAGCAGCAGGATCGCGAACGGCATCATGTAGTGGACCATGCCGACGATCACGCCGAACTGATTGTAGACGAGCTCCAGCGGCTCGGCGATCGCGCCGCTGCCGACCAGCGCCGAATTGAGCACGCCGTTGCGGCGCAGGATGGTGATCCAGGCAAAGGCGCGCACCAGCACCGAGACCCAGAACGGCACCATGACCATGAACAGCGCGACGCGGCGCGCGGCCGGCCGCATGTGGACCAGCGCGAAGGCGACCGCATAGCTCATGACGATCGTCAGTACGGTCGTCACCGCCGAGACGATCATCGTCGTGCGCACGACCCGCCCGATCGCGGCGCTGCCGAACATCTCGACATAGTTGCCGAAGCCGAAGGTCGGCTCGGTGAATGAGAGCGCCAGCACCTGAAGGATGGGGACCACGTAGAGACAGATCGTCAATAGCGCGGCCGGTACCGTCAGGCCGAAGGCCCAACGCTGGAAAGACGACATGGCGGCTACCCGGCCACCGGCTGGAAGCCGGTGGCCGTCCCTGGTCAGCGAGAGATGAAATCGAGGAACTTGTTCTGCAGCGCGGCTTCGTTGTCGGCGTAATACTGGGCCGAGATCTTCAAGCCTGTCTTGGCGTTCTCCGGCGCCAGCGAATAGACCGCCTTGTCTTCCTCGGTCATGAGAGCGAGCGCCTTGGGATTGGACGGGCCGTTCCCCATGATGCGCAGCAGGGTGATCTGGCCTTCCGGCTCCATCGACGAGTTGATGAAGTCGAACACCTTCTTGCCGGCGGGGTTGCCCTTCGGCACGGACCATGCGCTGGCAAACATCAGGTTGTTGTTCCAGGTCCAGGTGAACTGGGGGTTCTCCTTGCGCAGCAGGTTGGCGCGGGTGTGCCAGATGTTGCCCATCACCACCTCGCCGTCACGGAAGAGCTGCTGGCTCTGCGCGCCCGACTCCCAGAAGATCAGGTTCGGCAGAAGCGGCTCCAGCTTCTTGAAGGCGCGGTCTACGTCGAGCGGATAGATATCCTCGGGCTTGACGCCGTCGGCGAGCAGGACCGCCTCGAGCTGGCCCTGGATCCATTTGCACATCGTGCGCTTGCCAGGGAATTTCTCGAGATCGAAGAAGTCGGCCCAACTGGCGGGCGCGGTCGAGAGCTTCTTGGAATCGTAGGCGAGCACGTTGGAATAGGTGTAGTTGCAGATGCCGAATTCGGCGGCGAGGCCGTCGCCGACCAGGCTCTTGTCGACGATCGAGTAGTCGATCGGTTCGACATAGCCACCCTTGCCGAGCACGAGCGCGTCGGTCATGCCGCCGTCGGTGGCGTCCCAGGTCACATTCATGGAATCGACCATTGCGCGGATCGCTCCCGTCTCCGGGCCGGCGCCGTCGATCACGACCGGTATGCTCGACTTCTTGGTGAAGGGCTCGCCATAGGCCTTCTGGAAGGCGTCGAGCGCGGCGCCGCCCCAATTGCAGACGACGATCTCATTGGCTTCCGCCGATGCTGCGCCGGGCCGCATCGCGACAGCGAGGCCGAGGCCGGCCATGGCGGTAAGGAAGGAGCGACGGTCGATCCGACCGGATTTGAACTTCTCGATTGCTATTAACGCTGCGTCTTGACCAAAGCGGTTGCTGGACATGGCTGTTCCCCTTTTTAGGTCCGTCTGGAGTCCTAGTTTTCGGTGACTTCCTCCCGGGCCGGCGCCAAGCCGCCGGTTGGCGGCTCGGAACCGGTATTGCTTGCAGACCGCCGTAGCCGGCGGCCTGATGGCGGCGCGACCGATGCACGGACGACGAGCTCGACGCCGATGCGTTCGGTGACCGCTTCTGTTTTTCTGCCTGTGATGAGGTCCAGCAGCATGGCGACGCCGCGCCGGCCGAATTCGGCCGGAGACTGCCGCACCGTCGTCAGCGCCGGCGAAAGAAGGTCGGCATTGCTGATGTCGTCGAAGCCGATGAGCGAGACATCCTCGGGAATGCGCAGGCCCATGCCGCGCGCCGCGCGCATGGCGCCAAGCGCCAGCATGTCGCCGCAGGTGAAGACGGCGGTCGGCGGATCCGGCTGCTCGAACAGCTCCTTGAAAGCGCCGACAGCCTGGTTTTCATCATAGTCGCAATGGACCACCAGCCGGTTGTCGACCGCCATGCCCGCCGCTTCCAGCGCCTCGGCATAGCCGGAGAGCCGCTCGGTCGTGCTGAGCAGGCCATGCGGGCCGGCGATCGCGCCAATGCGGCGATGGCCCTTCTCGATCAGGTGGCTGGTTGCCATGCGGGCGCCGTCGGCGTTCCTGGCAAACAGGCGCGGCGCCCGGGCGCCCGGCACATCCTCGTCGAGCAGGACCACGCCGCCGGTCCGGTTGATGCATTTGACCAGCCGGCCGTCGTCCGAATGGTTGGTGAGAAGCAGGATGCCGTCCACCTGGTGGTCCTCGATACGCGCCAGGAAGGCGAGCTCATGATCCACCAGGTTGCGGCTGTTGAGCATCAGCAGGTTGTAGCCGTGCCGCGCCGCCTCCGCTTCGGATGCGGAGGCGATGGCGGCAAACAGCGGGTAGGCGATGTCCGAGGTTATCAGGCCGAGCGTCTCGCTGCTGCCGCGCGTCAGCCGCCGGGCAATGGCGTTGGGACGATAACCGAGGCGCGCAGCTGCCTGCTCGATCTTCAGCGCTGTCGAGTCGGGCAGGCTGATGCGGCCGTTGAGATGGCGCGACACGGAGGTTACCGAGACGCCCGCCGCCCGCGCGACATCACGGATGGTGATCTTCAATCGATCCGACAAACGCTTCAACGCTCCCGGCAGGATGATGTTGAACTTGGCTGGTAAACCGGTTTCGTAGACCGCCCAAAAAAAAGAGGCCGCCGGCTCCGGACCTGACAAGGCGAGGGCAGGGACGGGAGCGATCACAGAACGTCTCCCGCACGGAAGAACTCCTGATGCTCGCGCTTGAGGGTGGCCTGGTCGCAGTCTACATTGCGAATGTGCGCGGCCATGAGGCGCGCGGCCTCGCCAGTCTTGCCGGCACGGACTTCATCGAGGATCGCGCGATGCTCCGCGATGATCGAGCGGATGTGATCCGGCTTCATGCCGATCAGGAACTGAACGCGCATCATGTCCGCCGATATATGCTGGCAGGCAGCCCAGGCGCGGGGATGCGCGAAGGCAGCCGTCAGGCCCGAGTGGAAGGCCATGTCGGCGCGATGCAGGGCGCCCATGTCGTCGCTGTCGACCAGCCGTTCCTGTGCCCGCAACGACAGCTCGATTTCGTCGAGCGTGCCGGGATCCGGATGGACGCCGCTGTTGGCGATGACCGCGCTTTCCAGGGTCGAGCGGATGAACACGGCCTCGCGGACCCGGGTCATGTCGATAAGCGAGACGCGGGTGCCGGTTTGCGGCGAAATCTCGATCAACCCCTCGTCGAAGAGCCGGGTGAAGGCCTCGCGCACCGGTGTGCGGCTGATGCCCATCGCCTGCGCGACGTCAGTCTCGGCAAGGCTCGCGCCCGGCAGGACACGCGCGGTGATGATCGCCTCGCGCAGTTCCTGATAGGCCTTGGCCGAAATCGTGTTCCGTCGCTCGGTCTGCTCGGTCAGGATTGGCGCGTTCAGCTTTAGCATATCTGTATACTGGCATTCAGGATTTTTGGGAGTCAAGAAGCGGTTTGCCGGAAACCAGCGGATTTCGTGGATCGTCGAGCGCTTTGATCGCCTCCGCGATCGCGGCCGCGGTCCCCTCGGGCGTTGGCAGGCCGCCGCAATGGGGTGTGATGCGCACGCTTTCATGCGCCCAGGCCCAATGATCGGCCGGCAGCGGCTCCTGGAGGAAAACGTCGAGCCAGGCGCCGGCGACATGGCCGCTGTCCAGCGCTTGCCTGAGCGCGGTCTCGTCGAGATGATCGCCACGCCCCAGATTGACCACATAGGCACCCGGCGCCAGCAGGGCGAAGAGCCGCCCGTCGAGAATGCCGCGCGTGTGCTGGTTGGACGGCAGCAGGTTGACAAGGAGATCGGCCCCCGTGACGGCCGGAACCAGTCCGCCCTCGCCATGAAAGGCGGTCACGCCGACACGTTCGCGGGGCGTGCGCGACCAGCCCGAGAC
>NZ_RZSB01001069.1:0-1477 GCF_004023285.1 Mesorhizobium sp. M2A.F.Ca.ET.067.02.1.1 | reverse complement strand
GGTCGAGCGTGAAGCCTGCCCCGGCGGCTCCGCCGACGGCCTCGTCGAACTGAACCTGCGCGCCGCTGGCCTCGACGGCGAAATGCGGCTTCAGGCCGAGATCGACCGAGGCCTTGCCATCGGCGGTATAGGGATTGTCGAGCGGCCCGGTCTCGAAGCGGAACTCGTCGATATTGAGCTTCTGGTGGTCGAGCGCGAACTTGCCGTTCAGCCGGAAGCCCGGATCGGGCTTGCCGGTGCTGATCTTGACCGGTTCGCCGTCATTGCCGCGCAGTTCGGCCGAGTTCTTGTCCGCACCCGAAATCTTGAACTGGCCGGAATAGACCGCGGCGCCCTTGACGATGCCGGCATTGCCGTCGGCTTCGATGATCAGCGGATAGGCATCTGGATCGGCCTTCAGCCTGAGCCGCATCTGGCCGTCGGCCTCGACCTTGCCGGTCGAAGCCGAGACGTCCGCACGCAGGCCGTCGAAGCGCAGCGTTCCGTCCATGCGCCACGGTCCGGTAAGCGCCTTGGCCGAAATCGTCGAGTTGATCTCGGAGACCAGGTGGCTGCGTCCGCCGGCGGCATGGCGCAACTCGATCTGTCCCTCGGTCACCGTCAGCTTCTCGATGGCGATCTGACCCGGATCGAACGGCGTCGAAGGCCGGATCGCCCAATCGACGGTGCCGTCGCCGGCGACATTAATGATAGCCCTGGGGTGCACCAGCCGCATGTCGAAGATCAGCACCTCGCCGCGCAGGAAGGGGGCAAGCTCCGCATCCATGGAGAAGGTCTCGACCGTCATCGCCGGCTCTTCAGGCCCGCCGGCCACCTCGACATTCGAGAAGGTCACCGAGGGAAACGGCAACAGCCGTGCCGTCGCATCGCCCTTCACCGTCACCTTGCGGCCGAGTATGGCGCTGGCCTCGCGCTCGAAATCGCCCCGATAGCCCGTCCAGTCGATGAAATACGGCACCACCAGCGCCGCGCACAGCACCAGCACGAACAGGCCACCGAAGATCACGAACAGGCGGGCGAGCATCTGTTTCCCGGGTTGAAAGTCAGCCGCACTCTACCCGCATCCGCGTGTCCATAAAGAGGCAATTCAACGTGCGGCAGCCGGGCAACGTCTCCAGTTGCGCGACGGCTGTCGGTCGCGATATCTCTTTTGCGAATCCCTGCCCCTCCGGCCTGGTCCTTGGCCGCCATACCCAACACGGAGCGTCCCCGATGTCAGGCAAGAACTGGGATAGAGTGCCCATCGACGCGCAGAGCGTCGACGCTCCGCTGTCGACAGCCGCGATTTTCCTCATCGTCACGGTCGGCAGCGACCAGGCCGCGCTTTCGACCGCCGCCTCGGTGCTCAGCGAGCTCGACGATCTGGTCAAGAATGTCGGCTTCCGCGACCTGTCGGGCCGGCTGTCCTGCATCGCCGGCGTCGGCGTCGGGCTCTGGAACCGTTTGTCGCCCAACCGGCGGCCGCGCGAGCTGAAAC
>NZ_RZSB01001068.1:0-1481 GCF_004023285.1 Mesorhizobium sp. M2A.F.Ca.ET.067.02.1.1 | reverse complement strand
GATCCTAGGGTCCGCGCGCCGCTTCGCGTCGCTCCGCCCTAGGATGACGACCGCGTGGTTGCCTCACGCACCCCTCAATCGTCATTCGCCGCATTCAACTCGTCCGGCCGCAATCCTTCCTCGATATGCGGCCAAGGCAGAAAATCCCGGTCGAAGGCGTCGCTGCCGAAATAGTCCAGCGCCCGGTGCGCCTCGGCGCCGTTGAAGGCGGCCTTGTCGATCAGATGCGCGATCACCTCGCGCGCTTGCGCGACCTTCTGCTTCAGTTCGGCGACGGTCCGGTCGGCCATGATTATCCTGCTCGCCTGTGGTTCCTATATGAAGGTAGCGTTTTCCGCCGTGGTGGCAACAGCATGCTTTTTCTCGACTCTCGCGGCTTTTCGTGCCAAGCCCGGCCCATGACGCTCGACATCAAGATCTGCGGATTGAAGACCGACGCCGCGATGGCCGCCGCCCTTGCCGGCGGCGCCAGCCATGTCGGCTTTATCTTCTTCCCCAAAAGCCCGCGCTATGTCGAGCCCGCCGAGGCCGGGCGCCTGCGCGAAGCGGTGCGCGGCAAGGCCTTGGCGGTTGCCGTCACGGTCGACGCCGATGATGCTTTCCTGGACGAGATCGTCGCCAAGATGCAGCCGGATATGCTGCAACTTCACGGTTCGGAAACGCCTGAGCGCGTGGCCGAGATCAAGGCGCGTTACGGCCTGCCGGTCATGAAGGTTTTTTCCGTCAGCGAGACAGCCGACCTCGAGCGTATAAAGCCGTTCGTCGGGATTGCCGATCGTTTCATGTTCGACGCCAAGCCGCCCAAGGGATCGCAGCTGCCGGGCGGCAATGGCGTCGCCTTCGACTGGCGCATCCTTGCCGGCCTTGACGCCGGGCTCGATTACATGCTTTCCGGTGGGCTCAACGCCGCCAATATCGGCGATGCCCTGAGACTGGCCAACCCTCCCGGAATAGACGTCTCGTCCGGTGTGGAAAGCGCTCCGGGCGTCAAGGATCCGGCGCTGATCGAGCAGTTTTTCCGGGCCGTCAGGGCCGCGCGCGACGACCGCGCCGCCTGAGCACAACTAAAATCAGGAGATCGGCGATGAACAAGCCGGCTATGCCCAATTCCTTCCGCACCGGACCCGACGAGCAGGGCATGTTCGGCATTTTCGGCGGCCGCTTCGTCGCCGAGACGCTGATGCCGCTGATCCTCGATCTCGAAGAGCAGTGGAACCACGCCAAGAACGATCCGGAGTTCAAGGCCGAACTGCAGAACCTGTCGACCCACTATGCCGGACGGCCCTCAAAACTCTATTTCGCCGAAGGCCTGACGAAGCATCTCGGCGGCGCCAAGGTCTATTTCAAGCGCGAGGATTTGAACCATACCGGCTCGCACAAGATCAACAACTGCCTCGGCCAGATCCTGCTCGCCAAGCGCATGGGCAAGAAGCGCATCATCGCCGAGACCGGCGCCGGCCAGCATGGCGACGCCTCGGCAA
>NZ_RZSB01001067.1:0-1483 GCF_004023285.1 Mesorhizobium sp. M2A.F.Ca.ET.067.02.1.1 | reverse complement strand
GCACGCCATCCACGAACAGCAGCCCGACCTGGCCGTCCACGACCGGATGCAGGAACATGTGTTCCGTCTTCCGGGCCTGGCCGAGCCGGCGCATCAGCGCCGGATCGATGGCGAGATCGGCCGCCGTGTCGACGGTCGTAACCTTCCACGGACCGGCATCCGCCCACAGCACCAGCTTGCGGTCCGGCGACAGCACAGAATGCAGCGCGCCGTCGCGCTCGACCACGGCGACCTCCATGCGTCCGGTGCGGACGACGGTGAAGTGACGCGCGGCCACGTCCGGGAGCTTGTCGAACAATGCCTTCTCGTAAGCCGAAACGAATTCCGGGTTCTTCAGGTCGTGCCTGGAGATTTCCAGGTTGCCGCGCCGGTTGGCGAGCCAATGTTCGCCCGGCATCAGGACCGCCTGGATCTCGCCCTTGTAGAGGGCGACGGCACGTTCATTTTCCTTCACGAGGACGCGCTGGCGTCCAAGAGCCTTTTCGAGAATGGTCTTCATTGTCTTACTCCTGTCGGGCATGGCCCCATGCGCGGCGTCACGTCATGCGTCGATCATCCTTTTCGTTTTTCGTTTCACGTCGTCGTACTTCATGTTCCAGGGCACGAATGATCCGGAGACCGGTGGCATCCGCGCGAAGCGGGCCTTCGGGAGCGGATCGCGGGGCGGCGAAGCGGGCGCCGGAAGCCGAAGCTTCCCTTGCCGGCCGCGCCGCGCCTTGATCGTCACCGCGGGCCTGGCCGCGCGCCGGTGGCGCAGGACGTCGCCGCCCGGCGAGGCCGAAGCCCCGCCGTCCGTGAAGTCCTCGCATTCCGGTCCCCGGACCTTTGGATAACACCACCTGAAGGTGTCGGCTTATCAGGCCGTTGGAGAAGGAATCGAACCTTCGACAGTCAGATTACACATCTGATGCTCTAACCAAACTGAGCTATCCGTGGTGCTGATGAAGGGACTCGAACCCTCGACCTCCGGACCCAAATCCGGCGCTCTAACCTCTGAGCTACATCGGCGATCCCAACACCCGAAACGGCGCCGTATACAGAGCGGCAAAGCCGCCTACACGGGCGGAGGCGAAAGCTCCAGCCGTTGCGCTCGCTTCGGTTTTCGTGACCGGGAGCGCGCCTATAGACCCTGCGACGGGTTGTCGCAAGCGGGATTGTCGCGGCAAATTTGCGGCTTCTTCCGGGAGTTGCATTTCGGCAACACTGGCCGGAGCGATGCCTTAGAAAGTCACGCGCCCCAGCACCTTGAGGCCGTCTCCGTCCGGCGCCACCACCACGGCCTCGCCCTCGCGCGGCGCCACGCCGGTGAGCGCCTCGATATCTTCGAGATGCGTGACCAGCACCAGATTGTCCGATCCCGAATAGCCGCGGATCTCCTTCATGATTGCCGCCATCTGGGCGGCTTTCTCAGCCGGATCGGTCTTCAGCAGGTCGAGCGGCGCGAAGGGCTGCGGCTCGGATTCGAAAGCGATGCGGGCAGTAT
>NZ_RZSB01001066.1:0-1483 GCF_004023285.1 Mesorhizobium sp. M2A.F.Ca.ET.067.02.1.1 | reverse complement strand
GGTCAACAGAGAGTGCGATCTTGCTGGGTTCGGAGCGGAGCAGCGCTGCCGCAGGTGCATGCCAAAAGCTGTCGATGCGCATCTCAGGCGGACAAGCGGCGACGTTCCAAACGTCGCCGCCCGCCCTGCACAAACGATCATTCAGACACGAACAGCGGCTGGACCTTCGACCACTGATCGGCGGTGCGGAAGCCACCACGATCGGTGTAGGACTCGACCGGGAATTTCATCCAGCGCGGCAGCCAGCCATCGACTTTTTGCCGGCCGTTTTCCCCGGCAAGAAAGTCGCGCAAAATCTTCTTTTGCGTCTTCAGTTTCTCCGATGCGTTGCCGTCCGCGACGTCACTGCCGCCGACATCGGCGAGTATTGCGTTGGCGACTTGCCTGTCGCGCAACAGCTCGAAGAAGGCATCGTCGGCTTGCCAATGGGTGCGCATGTCGAGGCCAAGATGATTGCCAACCGCCTCGACCACGCCGCCAAGCGTTTCGGCCATGACGAGCCCCAGAACACGCAGGACTTCGTCGTCCGGAAGCGTCAGCAGCCGGGCAAAGACGCTGGCCAGCGCGAAATCGTCGCCATTGCCGTCGGCGACCGGACCATCCTCGTCGGGCTGGCCAAGCAGGGCCAAGCCCTCGCGCCGCTTGTCGGCAAATGCCGCTTGCGCCTTGCAAGCCGCAATGCTGGTCGCCACTGCCTCGTTGGCGGGGCGTTGCGGATCTGGACGCACCTGCCACAGGCCCGAGCCAACAATCGCGTGGGCCACCATCAGGCGCAGCGCGACACCGGAATGGTCGAGCAGGCTGAGGCGCACAGCGGCGTGACGATGCAGATCGACATAGTTCTGCATGGGCCCGCTCAGTTCGGGGCGCGAGGGTTTTGCAGGCTGTTCGGCGTCCTCGCCGACCTCGCCATTCGAGCGCGTGCGGCGGGCTTCCTTGCGCGACAGATAGCCCTCGTGCGCCTCGACCTCGCCGCGCTGCGAGACTGTTATGACAACCTTGCCGCCTTTTTTCCTGGGGGTCTTTTCGTAATCCCACGAGTGAAAATACTGGCCGGGTTCGAGCACCACGACTTGCGCCCAACCGGCTTCGAGATAGGCGCCACGCTTGGCCACGATCGCCTCGTTCTGCTTCTGCCAGAACAGGTCCGCGTCGGCGAAAAAACTGTCCTCGCCGAACAGATCGGAGACGATCAGGCCAGAATAATCCTCGATGGGAAACAGCGCCACCTTGGTCGAGATCGACTGGCCGCCGAACAGCCATTGTTTTAGCTGCCAGCCGCGCGGTGCGCGGTTGTCGGGATCGGCATAGAGCTCCAGCCAATCCTTCTGCTGCGCCTTGGAAGCCATGGTCAAATGGCGCACGGTCTCGGTGTCGATCTCCTCGCGGCGATAGGCTTCGCGGATCTTCGGCAAGAGGGCACCCAGCGCCAGAATACGCTTCACCTGAGGCTCGGTGAGGCCAAAAGTGGCGGCGATATCGG
>NZ_RZSB01001065.1:0-1489 GCF_004023285.1 Mesorhizobium sp. M2A.F.Ca.ET.067.02.1.1 | reverse complement strand
GCCTGCTTCTCCGTGCTGTTGCTGAGTAGCTGTCTCGACAATTCATTGATTTCGGGGCCGCTCTAACCCACGCTCCGGTATGACAATGGGATCGCAAAATCCATTTCGGTCCTTTGTCGCTCGTTTAATTGGTCACACTATCAGCAGAGCTGACCCGCCGGATCATGGGTTGCAACGTTATGCGGGTTCGGCTCGACGGCAGCTTTGCGCCGCATCTCAGTCAGCGGTCTCTTTGACCGTGGACGACAGCTTTGCGCCGCACATGCCTGAGAGGTCAGCTTTGCCGCTCATGAAAGCAAATGCCGCTGGCGCCGCGCTGGAACCTGGAACCTGCTCTTCTACGCTTGACCTTGACACTGCACCAGGCACACCGCCAAGGCCGCCAAATGTTAAGGCCATTGGCCATATCGCCGTTTAGAATGTCGACCGACTCAAAGATCGACTGAGACCGTCCCTTGCGCGCGGCTGCAACAGGCCAGGATATAACCCGCAGATTTCTCTTCGGACGTCAGGCCGCCAAGATCACACATCGCGACTTCACCTGAGAGCTTGGCTATTCGGCAAGTGCCGCAAACTCCTTGTTGGCATGCGGTGGGAACATAGACACCGCATTTGCGCGCTGCATCCAGTAGGGTCTCTCCGGGCGCGCAGCGATGTTCTAATCCAGACTTGGCGAAATGGACAAAGGACGAAATGGCAAAGTCATCCGGAGCAACACCGCTAGGGTACCCTCCGAAGCTCTCCTCGTAATAGGCCAGCGGTTTAACGCCAACCTCATCAAAACCATCTCGCAGCGCCGTCATGTAAGGTTCTGGGCCGCACGTGTAGACTGCGCGCTTTGCAAGATCGGGAACAAGGCGCAGGAGCATGGAGCCGTCTATCCGGCCGCTCGGTCCCGTCCGCGAGGGACCTCCCTTCGAACAAAGGAATGTTACGCCGAGGTTGGGAAATCGGGCAGCGAGTGCATCGAGTTCCGATCTGAAAATGATATCGCGTGGCGAGCGCACGCTGTAGATGAGACGAAGGTCCAAATCGAATGCTCGATCTGTCAACAATCGCACCATCGACATGAGAGGCGTGATCCCGCTGCCGCCCGCGAGAAAGAGAAGCTTTGCGCTAGCAAAGCCATCGAGTTTGAACGAACCCAGTGGGCCTTCAATCCTGATCTCGTCGCCGGACCGCAGATTGTCATGGAGCCAATTGGAAACGAGCCCGCCAGGTGTCCGCTTTACCGTAATCTGCAAATCAAGTGGACGGGTCGGTGGAGAGGCAACGGAATAGGGTCGCGTCACCTCGAGCCCATCAATGCTGAGGCGAAGAAGCACGTATTGCCCCGCATTGAAGCAGAACATGCGGTCCGACGCAGCCGAAAAGACAAACGTTTTCACGTTGTGCGTCTCGTCGATCACGCGACTGCAGAGCATTACCTGCGGCGATGCGTCGGACCGCATGTTCTGCTTCAATGCGGGGCAATACGTGCTTCTTCGCC
>NZ_RZSB01001064.1:0-1492 GCF_004023285.1 Mesorhizobium sp. M2A.F.Ca.ET.067.02.1.1 | reverse complement strand
GGGCAAAGGACGGCTGCCCCGAGTTTAATCGGCGGCAACTTGGCATGGGAAGAAAAAACAATTCCAATCAAGAAGCCAGCCGCGAAACGCTAGGCTAACGCCTAAGGTCCGGAGCTCGCCTTCTGCTCAACGCCATCACAAGGACGGCGTTGAGCAGCGTAACGAACCTTACATCCTGACGTTGCCAAGCGGTCCTGGACGTGTCGATCTAGTACTCGATCAGCGTATGAAAAAAGCTTGCAGTTCTTTCGACACGCCGCCACTCGAAAAGTTCCATGCTCGCCTTTGGCAACGGCTGGCTTGGTCATGGGAGCTTCCCGTACGGCGGCGGCTATTGCAACCGATCGCTCTGAAGCTGCCCGCAGCCGCTCGTCGCTAGCCACCGCGCCCGCGCCAGGTGGGATGTCCAAGCCCGACGTGCCCGTTCCGGCTGGCGCTCTGCGTCAATGTTCAAGATGGCTCGTGCCACCTTGCGCCAGTCGAGGCCCATCGCCTCCGACATCAGCAGGACGGCGTAAGTCTGAACGTGCGCCACGTCGTAAGGCGTGACCTCGGCCAACTCGGGTGTTTCATTATCGATCCAGGCCTCCTCCTCCTTTGGGGGCGCGTCGATGTAGCGGCCAATCGAGGCCAGGTGCGCCGCAATCTGGTAACGCAGGTGATCGCGGCTCCCGTAGCGCGCATCGATTTCGCCGAGCTTCTTGTACAATCCCCTACGCTTGTCGCGCGGAACATCGGTATCGCCCAGGGAGTAACAACTCGGACCGACAGCGCAGATATCGCAGCCCGTTGCGACCACGTCCTGCACGAATGCGGGAATGTCCTTTTCTTGCATGCGCTTCATTACAATAGGCCTCTTCTGACTTCACATTTCCTTATCACAGATCACCCGGTTTGCAACCCTACCGTGCAATCTCGGGCGTCATTGCGGTACGCGAGCACCTTCCCTCGCAGCTCAGCCCAGTGAATCCGCCCCGCGCGCGCCTCGCCCTGGAGCCGGGTGGTGCCCTTGCGGAGCTAAACGACGCGGGTCTTGGTCTTGGTGGAGCGGGTTGAACTGGACATTGAGCTTTCCTTTCTAGCGATGCCCTTCAGGCGTTCCGGCCCTTTGCCGGTCTTCCCTGCGGGTGCGGTCAAAAGGAACCGGCGGAAGCTGGCCCCTTCAGGGTCCGGAGCCTGCCAGGGGAGCAAGGTTGGCATGCGGACAAGCGGGGCCACTTCTTCACTGGCCCTGCGCGGGACGCGGGGCAGCCTTGCCGAGATCGGCGGGTTCCGGCCGCTCCGCGGCGCGATAGCGGCTCGGCGGCCGGCGATCGCGTTCTTCTTGACGTAGCCGACGTTCGTCCTTGCCCTTGGTGCCTGCCCGATACGGCGCGCAGGCCCGCGGCGTGAAGCCCCAGTAGCGGGCAAAAGCATGGAGGCGCGCGTTGAACCTGACCTCGCGCGTCACTGCGTCATGATGCTCGACCAGCGCCTTTGGGTTATCCAGCAG
>NZ_RZSB01001063.1:0-1494 GCF_004023285.1 Mesorhizobium sp. M2A.F.Ca.ET.067.02.1.1 | reverse complement strand
TATACCGCACTTGCTGCCCGCTCAGGGTCCAAGAAACTCGCCATCATCGCCGTCGCAAGGAAGCTCCTGGTCGTCCTCAACGCCATCATGCGCGACAAAACCGCATTCGCGTGAACACAGTTGCCATGCCGTGATGTTTCAGCGCCGCTGCGGTGCAGGACTTGGAGCAGCTCTGGCGAATGTCGGCCACGAATTCTGGACCGCTGTGTTTCTTGGCCGAGGTAACGGCATGGATTCTAGGGTCTGCGCGCGTCGCTTCGCTTCTTGCTTCGCCCTAGAATGACGAAGTTCCGGGACCTTTGAACTCCTTCGCCAGCAGATAAAGCTCCACCGACTCATCCCTTGAAGCCGGCGGCTTCACATGATGGACGGAGCGGAAGTTCTGCTTCAGCAGCGACAGGAGCTCGTTCTCGGCGCCGCCCTGAAATGTCTTGGCGAGGAAATGCCCGCCGGGCTTGAGCACGTGCAGCGCGAAATCGGCCGCGACTTCGCACAGATGCATGGTGCGCAGATGATCCGTGCGGCGGTGGCCGGTGGTGGGTGCTGCCATATCGGACAGTACCACGTCCGGCTGGCCGCCGAGCGCCTCGGCGAGCTTCTGCGGCGCGTCCGGATCGAGGAAGTCCATCTGCAGGATGACGGCGCCCGGAACCGCATCCATTTCGAGATAGTCGATGCCGACGACATGGGGATTCTCGGCGCTCGACTTCGTCCGCGCGGCTGCCACCTGGCACCAGCCGCCGGGCGCCGCGCCCAGGTCGATGACCTTCATGCCGGGCTTCAGCAAATGGTGTTTGTCGTCGATCTCGATCAGCTTGTAGGCCGCGCGGGAGCGGTAGCCGTCGGCCTTGGAGCGTTGCACATAAGGATCGTTCATGTGGCGCTCGAGCCAGCGGCGCGACGATTCCTTCAGGCCGCTCTTCTTCTTGATGCGGGTCTTGAGCACGCGCAGGCTGGCTGAGCCCGGCTTTTCCGGTTTCTTTGTCATCGGCGCCCATCATTCCGCCAGACGCCGTCATCGGCCATCAATTCGCTCAGGATCCCCTCGCGCAGGCCGCGGTCGGCGACACGCAGCCGCTCGGACGGCCACACGCCGCGGATCGCTTCCAGGATGGCGCAGCCGGCGAGAACGAGATCGGCGCGGTCGGTGCCGATGCAGGGGTTGGCGCAACGCTGCTGGAAATCCCAGCCGATCAGCCGCTCGATCATGCGGTCAACGCTGTCGCGGTCCATCCACAGCCCGTCGACGCGGCGGCGGTCGTAGCGCTCGAGATCGAGATGCACGCCGGCCAGCGTCGTCACCGTGCCGGACGTGCCAAGCAGATGGAAGTTGGGGCTGGCCAGCACATGCGCGAGCCGGTCGCGGCCGTCAAAAGCCTTCAGCCGCGCGGCCACGTCGTCGACCATGGCGGCAAAGGTCTCTCGCGTCACCGTACGGCCGCCGAAGCGCTCGGCGAGCGAGACGACGCCGACAGGCAGCGACGTCCAGGACAC
>NZ_RZSB01001062.1:0-1498 GCF_004023285.1 Mesorhizobium sp. M2A.F.Ca.ET.067.02.1.1 | reverse complement strand
ATCTTCAAGACATCGACTTCGATATCCGTCTGCGGCCGGTGCGCGTTGACGCCGACCAGAATTTGCTCGCCGGAATCGATGCGCGCCTGGGTGCGGGCAGCCGCTTCCTCGATGCGCAGCTTCGGGATGCCCTTTTCGATCGCCGCTGCCATGCCGCCGAGGCTCTCGACCTCCTCGATATGGGCGAGCGCCCGCGCCGCAAGATCATGCGTCAGCCGCTCGACATAGGCCGAGCCGCCCCACGGATCGATCATGCGCGTGGTGCCGGATTCCTTCTGCAGGATGAGCTGCGTGTTGCGGGCGATCCGCGCAGAATGGTCGGTCGGCAGCGCCATCGCCTCGTCGAAGGAGTTGGTGTGCAGCGACTGCGTGTGCCCCTGCGTCGCGGCCATCGCCTCTATCATCGTGCGGGTGATGTTGTTGTAGGGGTCCTGCGCCGTCAGCGACCATCCGGAAGTCTGGCAATGGGTGCGCAGCGACAGCGAGCGCTCGTCCTTCGGCGAAAAGTTCTTCTGCATCAGGCTCGACCAGAGCAGCCGCGCGGCCCTGAGCTTGGCGACCTCCATGAAGAAATTCATGCCGATCGCCCAGAAGAAGGAGAGCCGGGGCGCGAAGCGGTCTATGTCGAGCCCTGCAGCGACCCCGGCGCGCGCATATTCGATGCCGTCGGCGATCGTGTAGGCAAGCTCGAGGTCGGCGGTCGCTCCGGCTTCCTGCATGTGGTAGCCGGAGATCGAGATAGAGTTGAACTTCGGCATGTGCCTGGAGGTGTAAGCAAAAATGTCCGACACGATCCGCATCGAAGGTTTCGGCGGATAGATGTAGGTGTTGCGGACCATGAACTCCTTCAGAATGTCGTTCTGAATGGTTCCGGCGAGATCCTTCTGCGCGACGCCCTGTTCCTCCGCCGCGACGATGTACAGCGCCATGATCGGCAGCACCGCGCCGTTCATGGTCATCGACACGGTCATCTCGTTCAACGGAATGCCGTCGAAGAGCTGCCGCATGTCGAGGATGGAATCTATCGCCACGCCGGCCATGCCGACATCGCCGGCGACGCGCGGATGGTCGCTGTCATAGCCGCGATGCGTGGCAAGGTCGAAAGCCACCGACAGGCCTTTCTGGCCGGCGGCGAGATTGCGCCGGTAGAAGGCGTTGGATTCCTCTGCCGTCGAGAAGCCGGCATATTGCCGGATCGTCCAGGGCTGCTGGACATACATGGTGGGGTAGGGGCCACGCACGAAGGGCGGCAGGCCCGGATAGGTGTCGAGATTGGCAAGCCCCTTGAGGTCGCCTTGCGTGTAGAGGTGTTTTACTGCGATGCCTTCCGGCGTCATCCGCTGGCCCTTGAGCTCGACCGGCGCGCGACGCGGCGCCGACCAGCCGATCTTGCTGAAATCCGGGATCATGATCCGGCTCCGATCGACTGATCGATGCGCACCGGAAACAGCGGCTCGCAGGTCGCCACGCCTTCCGTCAGCGCCGGGCGCCGCTCCTG
>NZ_RZSB01001061.1:0-1500 GCF_004023285.1 Mesorhizobium sp. M2A.F.Ca.ET.067.02.1.1 | reverse complement strand
CTGCCGAAGCGCCAGGTTTTTCCGGCGCTGTTTTTGATGTGCGACGAGAGCTGGGCGGTGGGCCTTGCGGATGCACAACGCCGTGCCGCGGCCGGCACGCGGCCGGCCTTCAGCCTGCCCTTCTATCTCGGCGCCGGCTTGTCCGTCTACCTCGCCTGGGTGGCCTTCACGACTTGCGGCGCGGCACTTGGGCCCGTGCTCGGCGACGTCGAAAAATACGGCTTCGCGATGGCCTTCCCGGCCGTCTTCCTGGTGCTGCTGCGGGGCATGTGGAAAGGCTTTGCCGCGGCGCGGCCCTGGCTGGTCAGCCTCGTGGTGGCGGCGCTCACCTATCTCGTCCTGCCCGGCGCCTGGTATGTGGCGGCCGGCGCGCTGTCCGGCCTGGTGGCCGCGTGGTTCCTGGCAGGTGAAACATGATCGACCCGATGACAGTGCTTGCC
Source organism: Mesorhizobium sp. M2A.F.Ca.ET.067.02.1.1 (assembly GCF_004023285.1). Classification (NCBI taxonomy): domain Bacteria; kingdom Pseudomonadati; phylum Pseudomonadota; class Alphaproteobacteria; order Hyphomicrobiales; family Phyllobacteriaceae; genus Mesorhizobium; species Mesorhizobium sp. M2A.F.Ca.ET.067.02.1.1. The sequence continues at coordinate 1,060 of NZ_RZSB01001061.1, read as the reverse complement.
ATCCTGGCGATGGCCGGCGTGACGTATCTCACCCGCGTCGGCGGCTATGTTGTGCTGAAGAACCGCGCGCTCAGCCCGCGCGCCACGGCGGTGATGGAAGCCGCGCCCGGCTGCGTGCTGATCGCGGTGATCGCGCCGGATTTCGTCTCGAGGGACCCCGCCGACCTCGCGGCTTTAGCCATCACCCTGCTTGCCGCGACGAGGCTGTCGATGCTGGCCACAGTGGTGATCGGGGTGGCGTCGGCGGGCGCGTTGCGGTGGCTGATCGGATAACCGGCCTCAGAGGCTGTAGAGCCCGAGTTCGTCCGGCTGGTCGCCCTCCCGGCTTGCATGCTGCTTCATCGCTGCATCCAGCCTGTCGTTGTCGCGGCCTTGCGGCCGGACGATCGCGTTGACCAGCGTATCCAGCGAAACGCCAAGCTGGTCCAGGCCAAGCTGCCTTTCGATCTTGGCGACCGCCGACGGAGATTGCCCTTTCAACGCTTCGACGGCGTTCTTGATCGCCGAACCGTAGGAAGACACGGACTCGTAGTCGGTCTGGTCGACGGCGAATTCCTTGCCCGCCTGCTGCATCAGCCGGACTTTCGTCGCCGTGATGTTGAGGCTGTCGAGGCTGAACTTGGATGCCGAGGTCGCGGGCTGCATGACCGGCGAAGCCGCCGGGCCGGAGACGCTGTCGATGCTCGCGGCGGGTCTGGCCGCTGGCGGCAGGCGCTGCGGCTGCAGGATCACAAGCGCGGTGCTGAGCGTCGAGGACATTGCCGGGTCTCGCACGCGCCCGTCCGTCATGGACCGGACGCCGGACAGTCAAGCCAAGACGTCATGTCCCGAGCGAAGCGTTTCACAGGAAATAACCCGGTTGTCCTAAGAGTTCGATAGAACGATGGTTCACCTTTTAACGATGAACCGCGCTATCTCCCTGGTTTGGCTCAACCAATTTTAGCAACTGCTTATTTTCAACCCAACCTGGCATGCGGCAGTTCCGGTGACATCGAGCCGCCGGCGGCTCTTGCCACGATCGCCGCCAGCGGTTCGGGCCGGTGCAGGAAATAACCCTGGC
>NZ_RZSB01001060.1:0-1503 GCF_004023285.1 Mesorhizobium sp. M2A.F.Ca.ET.067.02.1.1 | reverse complement strand
ATCTAAGGACGCGCTCGATGCCCTTGGCCGATGTGTGAAAAGGGACGGCCACGACGTCGAGTTCCTCAGGAGACCCCAAAGCGGCGATCCCGATATCGGGAGGCGCGAACAGTCTCGCGCCTTTCGGCCAAATAAAACGCGGGCCGCTGCTGGCTTGCGCGCAGGCATTGGCGATGTCGACGCCAAGCAGCTTTGCAGCCCGGGGAGGCCAGACCAGACAGGTTAGAAGAAGGGCAGCAATGACCGCCACGCCCGGGGCGGCCAGAAGCCAGGCGCGCGGCAGCTCGTCCCTCGACCTGGCTGCGAAATGGCGCTTCAGCGGCAGGCTGGCTGGAATGCCTTGATGGACGAGCAAGGCAACCCCGGGGCCGACGAAGAGCGGAAAAAACCGCAGGTATCTTAGATAAAGCAGTCCCAACAGGAGGCCGACAGCCGAAAAGACCGCCAGGACCCACCAGGCTCGCTTCCTTATCGAGGCGGAAATGGCCAAAATGCATGTCGCCGCCGTGCCCAGAATGGCGACGAAAAACCGTGCGAAACGATCGGAGCCCAGAAAGTCCGCGCTGAAGAAGATGCTGCGTTCCTGCTCGATGCGGGAGAGCCAATTGTCGCGAACATAGTCGCTGAGACCGACGAGCGGGCCGCCCGCGCATTGGGGGAAGAGGAAGACAAGCATCGCGGCGGTCGCGCCGGCACCGGCCAAAAGGCACAGGGCGCGTATGTACCAGCGTCCAATTCTTCTGGTCAGCGAGACACCTGCAAGCACGGCGCCGGCAGTCGCAAGCGCGGTGAGGTGCAAAAGCGAATAGCGGTCGCAAGCGGCGCTTTTGTAGGCATCGGGTCCGACGACCACAAAGAATACGGCAATGCCGGCGGCCGCCAGCGCCAGACCGTACGCCCCTAGGTCCTTGCCTGCATCCTTCGTTCCGGCGATGAATACCAATGCGTAGAAGCCGGCCGGAAGAGCAAGGAATGGCGCCATTTCGGTGCTGATCGCGGTGGACAGAGCCATTAGGGCGCCGTTCAATCCGGCGGCAACCGGCGCGCCACGGATCGTCAGCAGCACCGCCCCCAGGAGGATGAGCATCTGCAGGTTGTGGTAGTCGATGCGCCAGGGCTGGAATTCCGAAAGCGCGGGCAGCCCGGCGAAGGCGGCGACGATCAGCACCACGCCTGGATGGTCGAACTCGAATTCCCTGACCACGAGGAAAAGCAGGGTTAAAGCGGCCAGGAGGAGCAGGAGCGGCACGGTGAACGCGGCGGCGGATAAAGCAGTTCCCATCCCGACAAAAGGCGCCAGCGCGATGGCCAGCAACGCATAGAGCGCATCGACGATCCAGGGCCAGTGCGAGACCATGGGCTCGGGCTGGGCGATACCGGTCAGCGTTCTGTCGAACGGATTGCCTGTGTGCAGAAGATGCCTGATTTCATGCAGCTTCATGAGATCGTCGACGTCGCCGTTGGGCATGTTGCCGAGCAACAGGAGCAGGCTCAGAACCGTAC
>NZ_RZSB01000105.1:0-11659 GCF_004023285.1 Mesorhizobium sp. M2A.F.Ca.ET.067.02.1.1 | reverse complement strand
GTTCCTTCAGCATCTCGAAAGCGGCATATCCGGCGATAGGCAGTGCGACCAGCGCGGTGATGGCCGGCGTGGCAATGAGTTTCCGTTGCATGATGTCTCTCCAGAGCTTTTGTGCTCGCTCCGTGAGACGAAGGCCTGCGGACGTTCCTTGGGGGGCCGTCGAAGTTTTTTCATCGAGGTCGAACGCCTGCATTGCGGCGGCCATCGCACGCGCCTTCGCTTCGCCGTCCGGCGCCGGCACAGCGATGTCACGCAGCCTTTCGAGTTCGTTGTCGTCGACCATGGTCACACTTCCCCGGCTGAACGCATCAGCAGCTTCAACCGTTTCTTCGCTTCATGGATGTGCCAGGAAACCGTCGTCTCCGAGATCGCCATCACCTCCGCCGCCGCCGCGTGGTTGAGACCTTCGCCATAGACGAGCAGCACCGCATCGCGTTGCTTGTCCGGCAGCAGCCGCACCGCCGTCCACAACGCATCGGCGGGATCGTCCGCTGGCACCTCGCCCGCGATCGACGCATAGGCGCCATAGGCATCGGCCTTGGCGGTATCGCGGGCGCGCTTGCGCATCATGTCGCGCGAAGCATTCAGCGTCATGGCATAGAGCCATGTCGTGAAGGCGCCATTGCCCTGATAGTCGCGGATCGCGCGGCCGAGCCGCACGCAGACATCCTGAGCAATGTCCTCGGCGTCGGCCTTCCTGCCGCACCAGCGATAGGCGGCGCGATAGACGAAGCCATAGTGCCTTTCGACCAGTTTGCCGAAAGCCCCCCTGTCTCCGCCCCTCGCCCGCCCGATCAACTCGGCATCGGAGGCTTCGCTGTCGTCCAGCATCATCGCCGTCATTTGCCCGTTGGACGAAGGCTAATGGCCAATCCTTGGGGCGATGAAAAGATTTTTTTGCGGCACCACTTTTTCCTTCTCTCCGTTCCACGGGGAGAAGGTGCCCGAAGGGCGGATGAGGGGCGGCGCGGACATTCGAAGGCTCGCGCTAGGCCACGCGCACTACAATCCGAGACCGAAACTCAGCCCAGCGTCTCTTTGAAAAACGTCGTCAGCCGCTTCCAGTGGCGTTCAGCCCCCGCCTCGTCATAGACGCTATGATCCGGCACGCACCAGCCATGGCCGACGCCGACATAGTTCTCGATCGTATGGTCGACCTCTGCCACCCTGAGCGCCTCCGCCAGCCGCGCCGACTGCTCGGGCGGGAAGCTATGATCGACGCCGGCGACGCCGACATAGACGCGCGCCTTGATCGAAGCCGCCTTGCGATGCGGGCTGTCGGCCGCTTCGCTGGCCAGATTACCGCCATGGAAGCTTGCCGCGGCAACGATCCGGTCCGGATAGCTCGCCGCCGCGTTCAACGCCCGCGCGCCGCCCATGCAATAGCCGACGACGCCAATCGGTCCGTAAATGCCCTCGGCCGCGAACGCGTCGAGGAAGGCGCTGCCGTCGCGGATGGTCATGCCCTGCGTCGTACCGCCGCTCAGCATCAACAGCAGGGCCTTGGTCTTTGCCTCGGTGAACGCGGTTTTGGGATCGAACGGGCCATAGGGCGCATAGCGGTAGAAGAGATCGGGCACCAGCACGGCATAGCCATGCCCAGCGAGGCGCTCCGCCATCTGGTCGAGCACCGGACGCGGACCGAAAATATCCATGTAGAGGATGATTCCGGCCTTGGCCGGCGCGGCTGGACGAAACAGCCGAGCCTTCGCCGTGCCGTCCTGGGTCTTGATCTCGATGTCCTGCTTCGTCATTGCGCGCTCCGCCGGTTGCCAGGCGATAGATATCCGCACTGCCCGCCAGGGCAAGCCGCAACCTTTCGATCGCGGTCAAGTTTCCGTGCGGTTCGGAAGAATGTCTACACCCGGGCGAACGCCGCCATATGGAAGGCCTGGACATCGGCCGGATAGCGATACTCAGCGCCATAGGGACAGGCGTTGCGGTCGAGGCAGCCGCCGCTCCGGCAGGGCTCGCCTCGCGGTCCGCGCACATGCGCCAGGCACGCCTGGTGCGCAAAGCCATCCACCGAATAGGCGTCCACCGGACAGGATTTCAGGCAGGGTTTTTCGACGCATGTGTCGCAAAGATGAATCGCTGCATGAGGTTCGGGAACAGAAATCTTGTCCTCGAACAGCAACGCGCCGCGATAGGCGTGCCAAAGCCCATACTGAGGATGCATGAGGATGCCCAGCGGCGACGGCCTCAGCCCTTCCGCCCGCATCGCCCATTGCTGGAACGGCAGGTAAGGCCGGTCTGAAGGCGAAACGGCACGCGCGCCGAATTCCTTCGCCACGGCGCCAATCACCTCGAGCGACCAGCTGTCGAGCGGGTTGGCGACGGGCCGAGGCTGTCCCTCGAGCCAGCGTTGGAAATATGGCCATGGCGCCGCGCCCGCCTGTCCAACAAGGAGCACCGATTTGGCTGGAAAGCCGGAAAGTCCGGCTGGCGCCATCTCATCGTCGCCGAAGGTGAAACCGCCGCGAAGGATCAGGCCACTGGCCGCGAGCTCGGCCGCAATCACCTCGACCCGAGCGCGGGAAAAAGTCATCCCTTCCGGTCCGGGTCGGAGAACGCGCTCCGCCAGACTTCCTTATGGATGATGTCGGCCACTTTAGCCCGGCCTGAATCGGGCTCCTTTCACGTGAAGGCGTCGGGCATCGAGCCTTTCTTCTTGGCGATGAACTCCTTCAGCGCCTCGTCGATGGCCGGATCGAGATGCGGCGCTTCGTAGCTTTCCAGCCAGCGGCGGGCGAGCTCGTTGGCGCGCTGCGGCGCGGTCTTCTCGCCCTCGGCCAGCCACTGCTCGTAGGAATTGTTGTCGGCGATGTTGGAGCGGTAGAAGGCCGTCTGGAAATTCGCCTGGGTGTGGTCGCAGCCGAGATAGTGGCTGCCCGGACCGACCTGGCGGATGGCGTCCATCGCCTGGCCGTTTTCCGACAGGTCGACGCCCTCGGCAAACTTCTGCTGCATGCCGAGCTGGTCGATATCCATCATGAATTTCTCGTAGCAGGAGGCGAGACCGCCCTCGAGCCAGCCCGCCGAATGCAGCACGAAATTGGTGCCGGCAAGGATCGTCGAGTTGAGCGTGTTGGCGCTCTCATAGGCCGCTTGCGCATCCGGAACCTTCGAGGCGCAGAGCGAGCCGCCGGTGCGGAACGGCAGGCCGAGCCGCCGCGCCAGTTGCGCCGCGCCGTAGGAGACCAGCGACGGCTCCGGCGTGCCGAAGGTCGGCGCGCCCGACTGCATCGAGATCGACGAGGCGAAGGTGCCGAACAGCACCGGCGCGCCGGGCTTGATCAGCTGCGTGAACGAGGCGCCGGCGAGCACTTCGGCCAACACCTGCGTCAGCGTGCCGGCGACCGTCACCGGGCTCATCGCGCCGGCCAGGATGAACGGGGTGACGATGCAGGCCTGATTGTGGCGCGAATAGACTTTCAGCGCGCCGAGCATGGTTTCGTCGAAGACCATCGGCGAGTTGGCGTTGATCAGGCTGGTCAGCACCGTGTTGTTCTCGACGAAGTCGTCGCCAAACACGAGCTTGGCCATCGCCACCGTGTCCTCGGCCCGCTCCGGCGCGGTCACAGAGCCCATGAACGGCTTGTCCGAGTACCGGATATGCGCGTAGATCATGTCGAGATGGCGCTTGTTGACCGGCACGTCGACCGGCTCGCACACCGTGCCGCCCGAATGGTGGATCGACGGCGCCATATAGGCGAGCTTCACGAAATTCTGGAAATCCTCGATCGTCGCGTAGCGGCGGTTGCCGTCGAGGTCGCGCACGAAGGGCGGGCCGTAGACCGGCGCGAACACGGTCGCATTGCCGCCGATCTGCACCGAACGCTCCGGGTTGCGCGCATGCTGGGTGTAGATCGAAGGCGCGGTCTTCAAGAGCGAGCGGCAGAGCCCCTTGGGGAAATGCACACGCTCGCCCTTGACGTCTGCGCCCGCTTCCTTCCACAGCGCCAGCGCCTCGGCGTCATCGCGAAAGATGATGCCGATCTCTTCCAGCACCGTGTCGGTGTTCTTCTCGATCAGCGCCAGGCCTTCCTCGTTGAGGACCTCATAGACGTTGATCTTGCGCTTGATGTAGGTGAGCTGGGTGCCCGGACCGCCGCCTGAACGGGCTGCCCGGCGTGCCGCCGCGCCGCCGCTGGCGCCGCGACCGCGTCGTCCACCCGGCGCTTCCTGCTCGACTGCCGCGTTATCGCTCATGATCGTTCTTCCTGTAACTTGGCCTGAATTGGCTGGGGCGGCCCGTCGCTACCGCCTCTTGCCTGGATCGTAGCCATGCACCCTATTGGAAACGGCCAGCCAGCGCCAACGCCTGTCGCAAAATCGACAAGAAAAGCGTCAATTTTTCAGTCGCTTTCCTTTTGCGGGAAGTCGCAAATCAGCTATGGCTAGCTTGCCCTCGCGGGTTAGGTATTGGCGCATCGATTTTTAGGCTGCCGCAGTCATTCCGAGCAGCAAGGAGCCCGAGGAAAAATGGCCGACGACGAGATCATCCTTTCCGAGCTTTCCGATGAGGAGCTTGTGCAACAGATGCACGACGACCTCTATGACGGTCTGAAGGAAGAAATCGAGGAAGGCACGCATATCCTTCTCGAGCGCAATTGGGCGCCTTACAAGGTGCTGACCGAGGCGCTGGTCGAAGGCATGCGCATCGTCGGCGAGGATTTCCGCGACGGTATCCTGTTTGTGCCGGAAGTGCTGCTCTCGGCCAACGCCATGAAGGCCGGCATGGCTATCCTTCGTCCGCTGCTCGCCGCCACCGGCGCGCCGAAGCAGGGCAAGATGGTGATCGGCACCGTCAAGGGCGACATCCACGACATCGGCAAGAACCTCGTCGGCATGATGATGGAAGGCGCCGGCTTCGACGTCATCGACCTCGGCATCAACAACGCGGTCGAGAAATATCTCGACGCCATCGAGCAGCACCAGCCCGACATCATCGGCATGTCGGCGCTGCTCACCACCACCATGCCCTATATGAAGGTCGTCATCGACACGATGAAGGAAAAGGGCATCCGCGACGATTATGTCGTCCTGGTCGGCGGCGCGCCGCTCAATGAGGAGTTCGGCAAGGCCGTCGGCGCCGACGCCTATTGCCGCGACGCCGCGGTGGCGGTCGAGACGGCCAAGGACTTCATGAAGCGCAAGCACAACGTTCGCGCTTCCGCCTGATACGAGGCATCAGGATGAACCTAAAAAAAGCCGCGCCTTGCAGCGCGGCTTTTTTGTTACCAGATGATGGAAAAGGCTGCCGATCAGTTGACAGTGTCCTTGACCGCCCTCGCCGTCGATTTCACGTCCTTGCCGACGCCCCGGATGGTGTTGGCGCAAGCGGTGAGCGCAAGCGCGCAGGCCAGGATGGCGATCGGCGCGACGCGTAGCAGTTTCATGAACAGTGTCTCCCTCGACAGATATTAAGCCCCGCAGCGAAAGCCGGCCCGACTTGGTCAAGACGCAAAAAACGGAACCGAATCAAACAGACAGGCTGCTCGTCATCGCCTGCGGGATGATTGCGCGCGAAGTTTTGGCCGTCAAGCAACAGCTAAAGCTCGACCATCTCGAGCTGACCTGCCTGCCGGCTGAGTTCCATTTCTATCCGGACCGCATCGCGCCGGCGATGGACAAGGCGATCGAGAAGGCCAAGGCGGAAGGCTACGATCACATCTTCGTCGGCTATGCCGACTGCGGCACGGGCGGCCTGCTCGACCGCGTCATCGAGAAGCACGGCGTCGAGCGCATGGCCGGGCCGCACTGCTTTGCCTTCTACCAGGGCATGGAGGCCTATGCGAAGGTCGCCGACGGCGACATGATGTCGTTCTACATGACCGACTTCCTCTGCCGCCAGTTCGAGGCCTTCTTCATCAAGCCGCTCGGCCTCGACCGGCATCCCGAGCTGATCAAGGACTATTTCGGCAATTACGAGAAGCTGATCTATCTTGCCCAGACCGACGATCCGGAACTCGACAAGGTCGCCGAGAAGGCTGCGGTTATGCTCGGCCTCGCGTACGAGCGCCGCCGGACTGGCTATGGTGATCTGACGAGCGAACTGGCGCGGGTGGCAACCGGCGCCTGACGGCTTCACGCCTCCGCTTCGAGCGCCGCCAATACATCGGCAAAACTTGTCTTGCAGACGAAGCCGAGTCGCTCCCCCGCCCGCGAGGGATCGTAGACGCGGTCGATCGACGAAAACATCGTCCAGCCCTTCCTCGCATAGAGCCCGGGATAATCCGGGAAATAGCGCGCGACAACCGATGGCGCGTCGGCGATGAGCTCGGCGCAGTCCAGCGGCCGGAACGGAGTCGGCGCCGAGATGATAAACGTGTCGAACCCGAGCAGCGGAGCTGTCTCCAGCGCCGCGACATGAGCCTCCGCGGCATCCTCCACCGTCAGCCGGCGAAACAGCAATTCGTTGGCCTTGGTGTTGGCGTCTGACTGCTCGATCGCATGCGCCATATCGTCCGCTTCGGGAAAGAAGCGTCCGGTGCGCAGCACCACGACCGGCAATCCATGCTGAAGGTTATAAAGACGGCACAGATGCTCGGCGGAAAGCTTCGTCACGCCATAAATGTTGCGCGGCTCCGGCGACATCTCCTCCGTCAGCCAGGCCGCCTTGCGCGCGCCGCCCTGGAAGCCGGCGCGGATCGCCTGCGAGATCATCAGCGATGTCGTCGAGGTGAAGACGAAACGCCCGACGCCGTAGGCAACTGCCGCGTCGAGCAGGTTGAGCGTGCCTTGCACATTCGTCGCGACGAAGGCGCTGTTCTCAAAGTGCTCGATGTTTGGCTTGTGCAGCGCGCCGCTGTGAATGATGGCGTCGATTCGGTTGTCGCGGACAGTTCCGAAAACCAGATCGCGATCCGCGACCGAGCCGACGACCTGCGTGCGCGCCGAGGTAACCGGATCGAGGCCGATGACGTCATGGCCGAGCGCTTCGAGCCGTGGCAGAAGCGTGCTGCCCAGCCATCCGGACGATCCCGTGAGCAATATCCGCATCGATCAACCGCCATTTTTGAGCCCACGCTGTTAAGCACGGATGACAGGCGATCGCGAACCGGTAAGTTGTGCGCCAGTGATGAAAAGAACTGTTCCAGCCATCGATTTGAGGAAACGATTTGATGACGCCTCGCCTGCTTTTTGCCGCTCTCGGCCTTATCGCCCTCACCTTGCCCGCCCATGTCAACGGCGAGGTGCAGAAGCTGATCACAGCCGCCGACAAGGCCCGGCTGGATAGATACGGCGAAACGCGCAAGGCGGCTCTTGAGGAGGCAAAGGCCGGCGATCCGGCGGAGGTCAAGCAATTGGATGGTCTGCTCGCCAAGCCGCTTGTCGCCTTCTCCGACAAGGATCTCACCGGCAACTGGAAATGCCGCACCATCAAGGCGGGCGGCTTGAGCCCGCTGATCATCTATGGCTGGTTCAAGTGCAAGGTCACGGACGACGGTTCCGGCTGGCGGCTTGCCAAGATCAGCGGCTCGCAGCGCACGACCGGCCGCTTCTTCGACGACAACGAGAAGCGCTCGATCTATCTCGGCTCGTTTTCGGTCAATGACGACAAGGCCAAGCCCTATGGCAGCGGCCCAGAAAGCGATCAGGTCGGCTACGCCTTCCGCAACAGCGCCAGCGAGTGGCGGATCGAATTCCCCGCGCCCTATTACGAATCGAAGCTCGACATCATGGAATTCAAGCGCTGAGGCGAACCTGGCGGCGGACCGAACGCTTCGGCACACCAAGGATTAACTCGCCCCGCATAGCATGCGCCCCGGTCTTTGGAGCGGGTGCTTGCCATGGCAGCGTCGGAATCGAGTACGCGACCGATCGTCGTCGTCACCGAAGGTGGCCCGCACATCTGGGCCATCGTCAATGCGATTGCTGATCGCGTCGGTCCTGTCAGCGTCATCCTCGAGAACCCTGAATCCAAAAAGCGCCTGCTCATGGGCCGCGCCCGGCGGCAGGGCCGGATCTCGGCCATCGGCCAGCTCGGCACGATGGTGCTGACCAGGCTCGGCAAGCGCTTCCTTGCCGGCCACGCCGAGCGGCTGATCGCCGAGGAAAAGCTCGACACCGAACCGCGGCAGGGCCAGGCGATCATCCACGTGCCCTCAGCCAATGGGCCGGAATGTCTGAAGGAAATCGCCAGCATAGGACCGGGCGTCGTCCTGCTCGCCGGCTGCAGGCTGCTGTCGAAGGGCACGTTGGCCAGGATGCCTTGCCCGGTGCTCAACTATCACGCCGGCATCGCCCCAAAATATCGCGGCATGAATGGCGGCTACTGGGCGCTGGCCTCCGGCGACGCGCAGAACTTCGGCACCACCGTTCACCTGGTCGATGCCGGCGTCGACACCGGCGGCGTGCTGAAGCAGGCGCGCGGCAAGCCGAAGACGGGCGACACGATCGCCAGCTACGCGCTGCGCCAGGCAGCGTTTTCGCGCGATATATGCGTCGAGGCGGTCGGCAATGCGCTGGCTGGCAGGCTGGATACGATCGATCCCGGACTGCCGTCGAAGCAGTGGTATCACCCGACGATCTGGTTCTATCTCTGGACCGGCCTGACCAAGCGCGTCTGGTGATCAGCCGGCGACGGATTCCAGCATTCGCTTTGCGCCATCGCCAGCGTCGCTTTTGAAGGGGCGCGCGTCGTCCCATAACAAGCGGCCCAACGGCGCTTGCGGCAATGCTCCGACATATCGAGGAGTTGAGAATTCATGGCCGATCTGATCGTCGTCTATTGGCGCGACATTCCCGCCCAGGTCATCGTCAAGAAGGGCCGGCAGAACGCCAAGCGCGAGCTGCCGCTGCGCTTCACCGAGGCGATCGACATGTGCGCCATGCGCACCGGCGCTGGCGGCACCGACGACTATCTGGCCGAATGGCGCAAGGCCGACCCGGTTCCGGTCGGCGACGACATCGAGGCCGAGGTCGAGAAGGCCTATCAGGAACTCGACGCGAAATATGACCGCGAGCGGCTGGTCGCTCTGGTCAAGGCTGGCGGGAAAGAAAATGTCTGACAAGCAGCCGGCGGTTACCCAGGCCACGTTGGTCAAGAAGGCAGCGCCAAAATCCGACTACAAGCCTGCCGATGTGTCGCCGCAGCGCCGCGTCCAGCGCACCTTCGCCGTGCGGCTGTGGTCGATCAGGCATTCGCGCTTGCTCGAATGGTTCTACAGCCGGTTTGCCGACGCCTTCCTGCTCTTGCACCCGCTCTGGAAAGGCATCGGCTACAGCCGCGTCGAGGCCCCGGTCAAGTTCGTCGAGAAGCGCGTCAAGGGCTTCATGTTCGACTGCCGTATGTGCGGCCAATGCGTGCTTTCCTCCACCGGCATGTCCTGTCCTATGAACTGCCCCAAGCAGCTGCGCAACGGCCCGTGCGGCGGCGTGCGCGCCAACGGCAATTGCGAGGTCGAGCCGGACATGCCTTGCGTCTGGGTCAAGGCCTGGGAAGGCTCGCGCAATATGGTGCATGGCGACAAGATCCTGACCGTGCAGAAGCCCGTCGATCAGTCGCTGCGCGAAACCTCGGCCTGGCTGCGGGTGACCGCGCAGGCGGCCGCGGCGCGTGAAACGGCACAGAATCCCGGAGCTTCCGCATGACCGCACTTCAGCGCGACGAGAATCCGGCCGGCATCCATCTGCCGCTCGATCCCCTGCCCGGCCACACGTCGCGCGGTCGGCTGGAGCGCGTGCTGCGCCGTGGCGAGTTCGCGGTGACGACCGAGCTCAACCCGCCCGACAGCGCCGACCCGGAAGACGTCTACAACCGCGCCAAGATCTTCGACGGCTGGGTCGACGCCATCAACGCAGTCGACGCCTCGGGCGCCAACTGCCACATGTCCTCGGTCGGCATCTGCGCGCTGCTTACCCGCATGGGCTATGCGCCGATCATGCAGATCGCCTGCCGCGACAAGAACCGCATCGCCATCCAGGGTGACGTGCTCGGCGGCGCCGCCATGGGCGTCGCCAACATGCTTTGCCTCACCGGCGACGGCGTACAGGCCGGCGACCAGCCCGGCGCCAAGCCTGTGTTTGACCTCGATTCCATGTCGCTGCTCGAAACCATCCGCATCATGCGCGACAACGGCAAGTTCCTGTCCGGCCGCAAGCTGACGACGCCGCCGCAGGTCTTCCTCGGCTGCGCGGTCAATCCCTTCGCGCCGCCTTACGACTTCCGCCCGATCCATCTCGGCAAGAAGATCGCCGCCGGGGCGCAATTCGCGCAGACGCAGTACTGTTTTGACGTGCCGATGTTCAAAGCCTTCATGCAGAAGGCGCGCGATCTCGGCCACACCGAAAAGCTCTTCCTGCTCTGCGGCGTCGGGCCGCTCGCTTCCGCCAAGACGGCGAAATGGATCCGCTCCAACGTGCCGGGCATCCATATCCCTGACGCGGTGATCAAGCGGCTGGAAGGCGCGCAGGATCAGAAGAAGGAAGGCAAGCAGCTCTGCATCGACATCATCAACGAGGTGAAGGAAATCCCGGGCGTCGCCGGCATCCATGTGATGGCCTACCGCCAGGAGGAATATGTCGCCGAGATCGTCGATGAATCCGGCGTGCTGAAAGGCCGCCAGCCCTGGAAGCGCGAGATCCGCCGCGATGACCAGCTAGTCGCCGAGCGGCTCGACCACATACTGCACGACGAGATTACCGAAACTCAGGTGGATATGGTGAAGACCGCGCACTGATGTATGTCGCCCAAAAGTGGAACCGGTTTTGGGGCAACGACATACATCAACTTAGAGTCTAGAGCGCGGCCGGCACGCATTCACTTGAACCAAATCAGATAACGATATAAAGAACTCTTTATATCCCGACGGAGAGATCGCATGACCCGCACCATCGTCGCCTCGGCGACCCGAGAAATCGTCATCGGCTTCGATCAGCCCTTCTGCGTGATCGGCGAACGCATCAACCCGACCGGCCGCAAGAAGCTCGCCGCCGAGATGGTGGCCGGCAACTTCGAGACCGTCATCAAGGACGCGCTGGAGCAGGCCGCCTGCGGCGCCACAATGCTCGACGTCAATGCCGGCGTCACCGCCGTCGACCCGAACGCCACCGAGCCGGCGCTTCTGGTGCAGACGCTCGAGATCGTGCAGGGCCTGGTCGATCTGCCGCTGTCGATCGACTCCTCGGTCACCGCAGCGATCGAGGCCGCGCTGAAGGTCGCCAAGGGCCGCCCGCTGGTGAACTCCGTCACCGGCGAGGAAGAAAAGCTCGAGGCTATCCTGCCGCTGGTCAAGAAATACAACGTCCCGGTCGTCGCCATCTCCAACGACGAGACCGGCATCTCGATGGACCCGGATGTCCGCTTCGCCGTCGCCAAGAAAATCGTCGAGCGCTGCGCCGACCACGGCATTCCTTCGCATGACGTCGTCGTCGACCCGCTGGTGATGCCGATCGGGGCGCTGGGCGATGCCGGACGCCAGGTGTTCGCGCTGCTGCGGCGGCTCCGCGAAGAGCTCAAGGTCAACACCACCTGCGGCCTCTCCAACATCTCCTTCGGCCTGCCGCACCGCCACGGCATCAACGCCGCCTTCATCCCGATGGTGATCGGGGCCGGCATGACCTCGGCGATCATGAACCCGGTCCGTCCGCAGGAAATGGAAGCCGTGCGCGGCGCCAATGTGCTGAACGGCACCGACGAGAACTGCACCAA
>NZ_RZSB01001059.1:0-1516 GCF_004023285.1 Mesorhizobium sp. M2A.F.Ca.ET.067.02.1.1 | reverse complement strand
GGATGCAGGCGACCGCCGCGAGGGCGGTGAACGCCGCGAAGGGCGGCCGCAGGGCGATCGTCGGGAGGGCCGGCCTGACTGGAAGGGCAACAGGCAGGAAGGCAAAGGCAACGCTCCGGGCGGCAAGCCGGCCTTCCAGGGCAAGCCGCGCGAGGAACGCCCGCAGCGCTTCGATCCGGATTCGCCCTTCGCCAAGCTCGCCGCCTTGCGCGACCAGCTGAAGAAATAACCTCGGTCGGTTGCAATGGTTGGAGAAGGCCGCCAGCGCATCGACAAGTGGCTGTTCTTCTCGCGCGCGGTGAAGTCGCGGTCCCTTGCCGCGAAGGTCGTCGTCGCCGGACGCGTTCGCATCAATCGCGACAAAGCAGCGCAGGCCTCCGATCTGGTGAAGCCCGGCGACGTGCTGACCATCACGCTCGAGGGCCGTATCCTGGTCTGGAAGGTGCTTGATTGCGGCACGCGGCGCGGGCCTGCCGATGAAGCGCGCCTGCTTTACCAGGACATGTCGCCGGCGCCGACGCCCAAAGGCGGGGCCGTTGCGGACGCCATTCCAGCGCTGCGCGAAGCCGGCAGCGGCCGCCCGACCAAACGCGAGCGCCGCCAGACCGACCGTCTGCTCGGCGACGATTGAGACATAGCCGGCCCGGGGCGCGGCCCGAGCAAATTCCGCGAACCCTGCGCGGCGATCCAGGCTCGGTGACCTCGATCCGCTCTTCCGGCCGGAATTCCTTTCCGGCCCTCGGGCTCCGCCGGCAATCCCTACCCTTGCATGCGGCGGGCAAAGGCGTTACCTCAGCCAAAAAGCCCAACAAAATGGGACGTTCCGGAGCCTGCAATGACCTATGTCGTGACCGACAATTGCATCAAATGCAAATATATGGACTGCATCGAGGTCTGTCCGGTCGACTGTTTCTACGAGGGCGAGAACATGCTCGTCATCCATCCCGACGAGTGCATCGACTGCGGCGTGTGCGAGCCCGAATGCCCGGCGGACGCGATCAAGCCGGACACCGAGGGCGGTCTCGACAAATGGTTGCAGATCAACGCCGAATACGCGGACAAATGGCCCAACATCACGGCCAAGAAAGAACCGCCCGCCGACGCCAAGACCTTCGACGGCGAGACCGGGAAGTTCGAGAAATATTTCTCGGCCGAACCCGGCGAGGGCGATTGAGAAAGAGGCCGATAGCGCTGGCATGACGCCGCGTAACGGGGCCGATACAAATACTGTCTTGACAGGCAGCACTGCCGCTTGGCGTTAGCGAACGCGGCAAAACCTTGATTCTTCCGACTTTTTGTGTTACATAAGCAAAACATGCCGGTGACACGACGTCGATTTATGGCGCTAACGCCCCAAATCACTGAAAGGTGAGCTTTTAATTCCGGACCAGAGCGATCTGGGGCAGGCGGTCGCATTCGTGCGATATGCCGGTCCCCTGCTTTTCCGGTGGGTTCATCCTGTTGCGCGGCTAACGGTCGGCTGTCGCCGGCCCCATGGGTTCGCGCCGGCATGATG
>NZ_RZSB01001058.1:0-1525 GCF_004023285.1 Mesorhizobium sp. M2A.F.Ca.ET.067.02.1.1 | reverse complement strand
GTCTAGAAGGGGCTGCCGCTTGCGAACCCATTCATCGGCCTCGGCATCCCATGGCCAAACGCCGGAGGTTGTTGGAAAAATTAGCTGCATGATCCGGAAATCCGGCCCGTCGTAGAACCAGATATTCCAACCGAAATATTCGGGATAGTGGTCCGGGTGGACCGCACCGAACTGACAGTCGAAGCCACCTCCCAGGAAACCCGACGCCCGCTCTCCGATGCGGAACCTCTCGCCGCCGCGCACGCGTCTGCAGTACTCATTGACGATGGTCATCGAAAGCTCCGGCTTGAGCCCGATGACGACCAATTCAGGGACGCCAAAATTGTGCTCTATCCCGACCGAGTATGCGAATGGCGGATTCTCGTCCTCCTCCAGCACATAGAGGATATGACACCCGAACTCGTCGATGTCGGCCAGTGCCTTGGCCTCCTCGGCGTCTTTGGCTTCCCTACTCGGCATCGATCTGGTTCTGCGGCGCTGCCTGCTGGAACGCCGGCAGCGCCATGCAGGCGGCGTTGATGCGCGCGATTACCGGGTAGGGCGCCATGTCGACACCGAAGCGGGCATTGTTGGTGACCTGCGCGGCAAGGCAGATATCGGCCATGCCCGGCGTGTCGCCATGGCAGAAGGCGCCGGTCTCGGGCGAGGAGGCGAGAATCTTTTCAAGCGGCTGGAAGCCTTCGTTCACCCAGTGCCGGAACCAGTTGACGACGTCCTCGTCGCCGGCGCCGAACAAGGTGCGCAGCGAGGTCAGCACGCGCAGATTGTTCACCGGGTGGATGTCGCAGGCGATCATCTGCGCCAGCATCCTGACGCGAGCCCGACCCAACGCATCCTTCGGCAGCAGCGGTGGCTCGGGCTCAATCTCGTCGAGATATTCGATGATCGCCAGCGACTGCGTCAAAAGCCGGCCGTTATCCAGCACCAGCGCCGGCACCAGCCCTTGCGGGTTGATCGCGAGATAGGCGGGCTCGAGATGCTCGCCGTGCCGCAGATGATGCGGCACATAGGTATAGTCCAGCCCCTTCATCGCCAGCGCGATCCGCACCCGGTAGGAGGTGGAGGAGCGGTAGTAATTGTGGAGGACGAGGTCGCTCATCGCCTCGGTTGTCCGATGGCCACCTCGACCGTGCCGATGCCGTCGACCCCGCCGGTGATCCTGTCTCCGGCCTGAACCGGACCGACGCCGGCCGGCGTGCCGGTGAAGATCAGGTCGCCCGGCCGAAGCTCGACCGCCTCGCTGCAGATCGAGACGATGTCGGCGATCGGCCAGATAAGCTCGGCAAGATCGCCGTCCTGTTTCACCGCGCCGTTGACGGCAAGCCAGATGCGGCCTTTGTCCGGATGTCCTGATGTCGCGGCCGGAACCAGCGGACCGCAAGGCGCGGACTGGTCGAAGGCCTTCGACCAGTCCCACGGACGTGCCGCTTTCTTCGCCTGATCCTGCAGGTCGCGGCGGGTCAGGGCGACGCCGACGCCGTAGCCCCAGACATGAGCGAGCGCATCGGCGCGCGGAATGCGGAAG
>NZ_RZSB01001057.1:0-1535 GCF_004023285.1 Mesorhizobium sp. M2A.F.Ca.ET.067.02.1.1 | reverse complement strand
CAACATGCTCAAGGCCAATGTGAAGACGATGCCGAAATTCGTGCTCGACTTCATGGCCGGCCACGCCGTCGACTGGTACCTGATGTGCGAGGACCTGCCCGATCCCGAAAGCCGCATCATGGTCGAAGGTAAGGAGATCGTCATGCAGTGGCGGCGCTCCAACATGCAGTCGCTGGAAGGCCTGACCAAGGTGATGCACGAGAACCTGCGCGCCTGCGGCTATCCAATCGTGCTGTCGCGCCCCTTCGACAAGCGCACGCCCTCGCATCAATGCGGCACGGTGAAGATGGGCAACGACCCGGCCACCTCGCCGCTCGACCCCTTCTGCCGCGCCTGGGATCACCGGAACCTGTTCGTCGTCGACGGCGGGTTCCTGCCGACCTCCGCCGCGGTCAATCCGGCGCTGTCGATCGCGGCGCAGGCGCTGCGGGTTGCTGATTACCTTCGAAAGACGGAGCTTGCGGCATGACTCGCCCGGCAGCCATCGTCACCGGCGGCGCGCGCGGCATAGGGCTCGCCTGCGCCGAGGCATTGGCGGATGCCGGCTTCGACATTCTGGTGGCCGACCTTGCCGAGAGACCTGCCGACGGCCTTGCCGACACGATCGTGGGGCGGGGCGCGAATTTCACTTACGCCCAATGCGACATCGCGGATCTCGCCGGCCATTCGAAACTGGTCGAGGCAGCCATGCGCGCCTTCGGTCGCATCGATTGCCTGGTCAACAATGCCGGCATCGGCGCCGTTGTCCGCGGCGACCTGCTGGAGCTTAAGCCGGAGAATTTCGACCGCGCGCTGAATATCAATCTGCGCGGCACGGTGTTTCTCAGCCAGGCCATCGCCAAGGCTATGCTGGCGGCATCTGCCGGCTCAGCCAGATCGATCATCACCATCACTTCGGTCAGCGCCAACATGGCTTCGCCGGAACGAGCCGACTACTGCATTTCCAAAGCCGGCCTTTCAATGTGGGTGAAGAATCTGGCGCTGCGGCTCGCGCCCGAGAACATCGGCGTGTTCGAGGTACGGCCGGGCATCATCCGCACCGATATGACCGCTGGCGTCTCCGCCAAATATGACGCGCTGATCGAGGACGGCCTGGTGCCGGCAAAACGCTGGGGCGAAGCCGCCGACATCGGCGCCGTGGTTGCGGCGCTCGCCTCCGGCAAATTCGGCTTTTCGACCGGATCGGTCATCGATGTCGACGGCGCGCTCTCGGTGCCACGCTTGTGAGGAACAATGGCTGACTACATCATTGTTGGCGCCGGCCCGGCCGGCTGCGTTCTCGCCAACCGGCTGAGCGAGGATCCGGGCAATTCCGTCCTGCTCCTGGAAGCCGGCGGCAAGGATTGGCATCCGCTGATCCACATGCCGGCCGGCTTCGCCAAGATGACAAAGGGCATCGCCTCCTGGGGCTGGTCGACCGTGCCGCAGAGAAACATGAAGGACCGCGTCTTCTGGTACACGCAGGCCAAGGTCGTCGGCGGCGGCTCGTCGATCAACGCCCAGATCTACACGCGCGGCAACGCCCGCGACTACGA
>NZ_RZSB01001056.1:0-1542 GCF_004023285.1 Mesorhizobium sp. M2A.F.Ca.ET.067.02.1.1 | reverse complement strand
CTTTCGTGGGGCGAGGAACCTTCGTCCTGTGAGCGTCGAGTTCCTTCGCGCCCCCCTCTGTCCTGCCGGACATCTTCCCCACAGGGGGGAGATTGGCCGTCACGCCGGCTTTCGCCAATCGCAAGCGTCGAAAGAAGGAAGACTCCGAAGCTGCCGATCTTTGAGCGTTTTAAAGGAGCCGAGGACGTGACTTTTGAAGCTATCCAACAAAAAGGAAGAGGCTAAGCGATCAGCTCTTCAGCTTGGCATTGCAGAGGCTGTAGTAGCCGCCGCCCTTCTGGATCCAACGAAGGCCGTTCAACGTACCCGCCTCCTTGTTGTCGTGGTAACCCTGCAGGCAGGTCTTCATCCTGGCCTTCGCGGGCGTTTCGGTCTTGAACTCGGCGGCGAGGGTGGCCGGGCACGCCCGCCGGTGCCACAGTGGGAGTGACCGCCGCGCTGGTGTCTTTTTCTGCTGGCTCCGCGGTTTTGACCGAATCCGCGCTGACACTCTCCGCGGCGGACGTGGCGCATTTCTCCTTGCGGAAAGCGGCCCAGTCCATGCCGTTCAGAGTGCCGCCATCCTTGGCTGCCCGATAGGTCTCGCCACATTCCTTCATCGTCAGTGCGCTTGCCGGTGCGACGTTCCAAGCGACGAATGCCGTCACAGCCAATGCCGCTAATTTCAAATTGAACATAAGACCCTCCTGATTGATGATAAGTTAGACGTCTTTTGTATACTGTTTGTTCCCTGTATGTTCAACCTGAATTTTGCGAGCTACCCATAAGCCTGGCGGTGGGCAGTGTGGGCAAATCGACGATGCCGGCAGTCCCGCCATATGCAGATAGAGCAAGGCCGCGGGCGTCTTCGCCTGTACAAAAAAAGCCCACGCATCTTGCGATGCGCGGGCCTTTTCTCTTGAATAACTAGGCGATCAGCTCTTCAGCTTGGCATTGCAGAGGCTGTAGAAGCCGCCACCCTTCTGGATCCACTTCAGGCCGTTCAGCGTGTTGGCGTCCTTGTTGGCGTAGTACTGCTCGAGGCAGGTGTGCATGCGGCCCTTGCCCGGATTTTCGGTGGCGAATTTCGGCGAAATCGCCTTCGGGAAGCTCACGCCCTTCGGCGCTGCGACCGTCGGCTTCGCCGGCTCGCTGGTGTATGTGGCTTCGGTCGGAGCCGGCACGGTGTCGTCGTCATCGGCGCCGGCACCGCACTCGGCCTTGCGGAAGTCGTTCCACTTCATGCCGTTGAGCGTGCCGGCGGATTTTGCAGCCTGGTACTTGGCGCTGCATTCCTTGGAACTCAGGCCCTTGGCCGTGTCGTCGGCAGCGGCGGCTGCCTTTGCCTTCTTAGTCGTCTTGGTGTCGGCGGCCTTCGTGTCGGTCGCAGCCTTGGTGTCGGTGGCCGCCTTGGTGTCGGTCGCGGCGGAAGCATCGCTGCCGCACTGCGCCTTGCGGAATTGGTTCCAGGTCTGGCCGGCAAGCGTTCCCGCATCCTTGGCCGCATTATACTTGGTGCTGCACTCGGCCATGGTCAGCGCGTTGGCCGGCGCCGCGATGAAC
>NZ_RZSB01001055.1:0-1548 GCF_004023285.1 Mesorhizobium sp. M2A.F.Ca.ET.067.02.1.1 | reverse complement strand
GTGATTTCGCCGAAATATGTCGGCCGCCGGCAATTGATGGAAACGGCGGTCGCCACGCTCGCGACCGACCGCGCGCTGCTTCTGCTCGGCGTTCCCGGAACGGCAAAATCCTGGGTCTCGGAACATCTCGCCGGCGCCATCATGGGCAACTCGACGCTGGTCGTGCAATGCACTGCCGGCACCGACGAGAACCAGATCCGCTATGGCTGGAACTATGCCCAGCTCCTGGCAAAAGGGCCGAGCCAGGAAGCGCTGGTGCCGACGCCGCTCTATCGCGCCATGCAGGACGGCAAGCTCTGCCGGCTGGAAGAGCTGACGCGCATGGGCTCCGACGTGCAGGACACGCTGATCACCGTGCTGTCGGAAAAGATGATGCCGGTGCCGGAGCTGAACACCTCGATCTATGCCCAGCGTGGCTTCAACATCATCGCCACCGCCAACAACCGCGACAAAGGCGTCAACGAGTTCTCCTCGGCGCTGAAGCGCCGCTTCAACGTCGTGGTGTTGCCTTTGCCGGACGATATGGCGGAGGAAGTCTCGATCGTCTCCCGTCGCGTCGGCGAGATGGCCGGCGGGCTGGAGCTGCCGGTGCCGAAGAATGTCGGCGAGGAGATTGCGCGAGTGCTCACCATTTTCCGCGAGCTGCGCTCGGGCGCAACCGCCGACGGCAAGGTGACGCTGAAGACGCCGTCGGGCTCGCTCTCCACCGCCGAGGCGATCGCCACCATGGTCAGCGGGCTCAGCCAGGCGGCATGGTTCGATGACGGCAAGCTGCATGCCGAAGGCCTGGCGCCGAGCCTGGTCGGCGCCATCGTCAAGGACCCGGTGCAGGACAAGGTGGTGCTGGAGGAATATCTGGAGACGGTGCTGAAGAAGCGGCCGGACTATGCCGGCTATTATGCGGCGCTCAACGCGGCCATCTGAACCATGACCCAAGGCGGCATCAGCTATTTCGGCATCCGCCACCACGGCCCGGGCTCCGCCGGGAGCTTGGTCAAGGCGTTGCAGGAATTGCAGCCGGTCGCCGTGCTGATTGAGGGGCCGGTGGATGCCTCGCCGCTGCTGCCGCTGCTCGCCAGCCCCGACATGAAGCCGCCGGTGGCGCTGCTCTGCTATCCGGAGGATGATCCCGCCGCGACCAGCTTCTGGCCTTTCGCTGAATTCTCGCCGGAATACCAGGCAGCACTTTGGGCCGTCGCCAACAAGGCGGCGCTGCGCTTCATCGACCTGCCGTCGGCCGCGCGGCTTGCGGAGAAGGCGGCTGAAGCGGCAGCGGACACCGAAGCAGCCGAGGCGGAGGCCAAGGACGAGCAGGGCGAAGAACCCACGCGCGTCCAGGATCCGATTGGCACCCTGGCGCGTGCCGCCGGCTACGAGGACGGCGAGAGCTGGTGGTCGGACATCATCGAGCAGAATCCCGAGCCCGGCCCGATCTTCGCGGCCATCGCCGACGCGATGACGACGCTGCGCGACGGCGAGGGTTCGATCGGCAGGTTAGAGGCTATGCGCGAGGCACATGCCAGGCGCCGCAAACCACGGCCATGGGGC